>SCTP01000028.1 GCA_004322325.1 Gammaproteobacteria bacterium
GATGAAAAAAAAAAAAACTGCCAACGCAGACGCGGAGTGGCCTGCGGTTGAGTAAGCTCAAGGGAAGGTGAGTAGAACCTCCACATCGTATATTAAAAAAATTAGCGCTACAGCAGTGAAATTAGGAGTAAAGTCTGAGATGGGTGAACCTACAGGCTCAAAACCGCATTCGTAAGGAGAATTTTTTCTGTTATTGGACTTAAAATTAATAATAACCCAGTTTATTAAAACAAGAAAACAAACAATAAAAAGGGCTATTAGGAAAAACATGAAAATCTTAAAGCCAACAAACAACTCACGACCCTCAAACGCATCTACACTGCAAGACGAAAGATCACAATGCCGGGCGCTAAAATCCGCGCTTTTGCCCGAAACGACAAGAAAACCAAATGGCACCAAGCCGGCCTTGCAATTAAACGTATTAGTTGCGCCCGCGTTTGAAACTTCAGCAGAAGCCGCGCTCAACAAGTCACTATCTACAAAAGTGGTAGCGTAATTATCAAAAAGGAACATCAAAGTCACTGTCATAAGAAGGGTAACTAGGGATACAGGAAACAAAGTTTTTCAGCACAGCTCAATCAGGTGCGCGAAAGTATACCTCGGCAGTATGGCGCGCAAAGCAATGGTTAAGAGGCAAAAAAATATTACTCCTGGGTAAAACCACATGCCATTAAATATTAATAATGACATCAAGCTGGCGGCTAAAAGAATATTACTATACTCGGCTAAAAAAAAAAGAGAAAAAAGTATAGAAGAATACTCTAAATTGTAGCCGGCAACAAGCTCAGCTTCCGCTTCTGGTAAATCAAATGGTGTTCTGTTGGTTTCCGCGAGAAGCGATATTGCAAAAACCGCTACTGCCGGTAAACTAACAGCGATGTATATAATTTTTGATACCGCGAAACTGTGTAAATTGTAGCTACCTTGAATGCAAAAAAGAGTAAGAAGCGACACAGAAAGTGGAATTTCGTAAGATATTAATTGCGCAATAGCGCGAATTCCCCCTATTAAAGAAAACCTCGAATTACTTGCCAAACCCGCCAACACAATGGCGTATGAATTAAGCGCGGAAAAAAGAAACACAACAACAAAAGAATAAGACGAATTAACGCCAAATTCATAGCCCGGCAGGGGAATAAATATTCACATCGTAAGACTCATCGTCAACAAAACAATAGGCGCGAAAAGGAAAATATAATAATTAGCGCCCGAAACAAAAACTGGCTCCTTCATAAGGAGCTTCGTACCGTCCGATAAGGCCTGTAAAAGGCCCCAGGCCCCAACGACATTAGGGCCTCTTCTTCTTTGAATGGCGGCTAAAACTTTCCTTTCCAAAACGGTAAAAAAAGCTACCGCCACAACCAGCAAAATAATTGTTACCGCGTATATTACGGCAAACGTAAGAGTTAAATAAGTAGAGGACAACATCATTATTTTTTATTATATAATAAGTTAACTAGAAAAAGTTAATAAGTTTTATTTGAAAAACTTATTGATCTTAATAGTTTTTGTTTGTTTATGAAGACGTGCAATAATAGCAAGCCCCACAGCCGACTCAGCGGCAGCTAGCACAGTCAAAGCAATGGCCCCAAAAAGTACATCATTGTTTCAGTGCTGATTAATGTTATTAAAGTAATAAACAACGCATGTTAAGGAACAGGCGAAAAACAACAGTTCGATGGCTAAAATAAGAACTATTAAATTTCTGCCTGAAATGTTAACAATGGTGATAATGGCAATAAGGATAAGTGATAGAATAATTAGTTTTCAAAACGTCATTTAATTAGTGTCAAAAAATTAAATAAGTGTTTAAAGAAGAATCAAAAACAGAAAACCCTAAGAACGCAGGTTAACTACTCTTCAATTTTTCTGCTTTTAAGCATAAAATTGTATTCTTCAAAAAACACTTCAGGGTGAATTGCTTCAATGTTAATAGGCATAAACGAGTGGTAAACGCCGCAAAGCTCACTGCATTGGCCCATAAAAATACCGGGGTGTAAAACAACAATAACCGCCTGGTTAATTCTTCCAGGTATGGCATCAATCTTAATACCAAATGACGGCACGGCCCAGCTATGTATCACGTCATCAGAAGTAATAGATAATTTAATATTTGTGCCATAAGGAATAATAAGTGGGTTATCAACCTCTAAAAGGCGTATAAAAGACCTGCTACGATAAAAACGACCACTAATGTCGATTGCGTCGTGCGGGGCCTTTAGATCTCCATCAATAAAATTGCCAGGCCTGCCTGAGGTTATGCGGCCGGGGTTTAAACCACAATTAATAACGTCCAACGCGTCAGCAAACATAAACTCACGATCCAAGCGAACTTCCGACCCATGCGCAAAAGGGTTATTAAAATACTGTAAAACACCACCGGTGCACATGCTAATATCGTTAAGATGGTTCTCCTCACCGTCCGAAGCATCTTTTGTGCTATCTATAGAAAGTTGAAACCACCCTTCGTAAAAAACCTTATTAATTCTTTCATAATAAGCGAACATATCATCATATCACCAAACAAAATTGTCGCCGGCAAAAAACCCCATAGCAGAAAACGTCTTACGAACGCTTTCAAGTTCAAGAGCAAAAGAAAAGGCGCCCTCATTAGCATCCAAATATTGCGCGTGAATATCAGTAAACCCGTCGCTATGGTTAAGTTTAAGATTATTTAGGTACACAGCGAACATAAAGTCATTAAGATTTTCAAGAAAAGAATTATAAACGGCGCCGTCAATAAGTATAGCGTCCGCCTCGGCATAATTTAAAAATTCAGTTCTGTAAAGTGTTTCGGTATTTCTACGAATAGCTTCCTCGGCGAAGTAAGACTCATCAATTTCAATATCAGTCAAATGGTAAATACTTTGCATTTCCTCAATTTCCGCCATAGTTTCCGCGCGAACATCCGCTGGAGAAAAATAAATAGGCTCGCGCGATCTAGCGGCAAAATACTCTTCGTCAATTTCTAAATGACCGCCAAGGCGCGCCACTTCAGCTTCAGCAAGCTCTCTTTCATCCTCAATAGATGGTCTGCTAAACGAATTTTTAGCGCAATCATCGGTAATTTCGGCAGCAAGTGCATCAAAGCTTTCCAAGCGGGCATTAATCGCGTCAAGGGCGTGAAAATCAAAAGTTCGCACATAACACCAGTATAGCAGACGGGCGTATTCAGTATGGTAGCTATTGGCCAAATGGTAGTCGTGGTACGACGAGTATGAATATTTATTGCGGTCGTGGCAACCAAAATAAGGCTTTAAGCCTAACCAATCTGAAAGCTTTTTAGCAAGCCCCATATTATCGTCCATGTGGTCTTTAATAGTGCCTATAAGGCGATCCATATTGCCACGTTTAGTCATAACGTCTTGATAAACAAATCCTGGTATATCTTGAGCAAATCTAATAGCGGCATCACGATAAGCTAAATCAGTAAGTTTGTCATCAGAGACGTTCTCATCAACAAAAGCTATTTTTGAAAACTTGTTGCCTTCTTCGTCGCTTGCGAAAAACTCGTCGTCAAAATCAACAGAAATGACGTGATGAAGCTTCTTAAACTCGTCAACACGGGCTTCAGCTTCCTCCCGCGAAATACCAAACCAGTCCGCAGTTAATGCATCAGAAGTGCGAACAGATTCAAAATCTTCATTAATATTTATTATGTAATTTGGAGATAACAAGTTAAAAGAAAAGTTAAATCCATCTGGGTTTCATTTTTTAATATGCTCTTTACCATCTCTAAAAGAAGAATTAATATAATCAGAAGTATTGGTAACATCTTCTTCCGATATCATATAACTATCAAAGTCCTCGGCGCTATCAATAAAAAGCATCATAGTATGGCAATGAAATATTTTGCCATACAAATCTTCTTTTTCACCGTCGGTAAGCTCTAAATTACTCATTAAGTTTGAAACGGCGTCAACCTCGCCGACCTTAAAATTCGTTAAGGCGTAATATGAAACAAAAAACTCCTCTCAAGCTTTAAGATCCTTAAAGTACAACTTGTCCAAGGAGTACTCATAATTTCAATATCATTGGTGCCCAGTAACGCTAACAGTAAGGTCGGTATCTTTCTCAAGCCAATCATTATTAGAATAAAGCAGCGCAAATGAAGGCGCGGCAATTAAGTAAACAATTATGGCCGGAACAGCGGTGAACACAATTTCAGCATAGGTATTGTGGTTCATTCTGCTAACCTTTTCGTCGCCCATGTAAAATTCGTGGACGCTAAGGGTGGCATAATTATATAAGCACACGGATAATATCACAACTATAAACACAGAAATGAAGATTAACACTACCATAAGATCGTTGTGAAAATCGATAATGTTAGACATCGCTTCAGTCGCCGGGCGTTGAAAATAACGATCGGCATAATGGGCTGTATTGATGTCACTAACGCGGTCATAAGATGGTCTATTTTTTAACATTAATGAAAGAAACAGCGGCAAAGCATAGGCAGCAAAAAAGTTGCCTAAGCTGGTGCGTACAATGTTCAAGGTATTCGTAGGTTTAGAAAATGAGCTCAATGATAAACTAGAATTCATAATCAGCAGTCCGGCGCGGTGCATAGCAAAAGAAAATCAGTAAAAATCGTATCTTGCAGCTTCAATTAAGCTGTAAATAAAACGTCTGTAATGTTTTTGAAAAAGGCGGAAATGAATTTCATCAAGTTTGAAGCCACATTTAATGTATCAAGAAGCTTTTCTAAAGTCAAAGTTAACACAATATTGCGAATCTAAAAACACTCAAACAAACATTACTACAGATATCAATGAGGTTATAGATCCGGCCGTCGAAATTCAATTATATCATTCGTACGCAACAGGGT
>SCTP01000029.1 GCA_004322325.1 Gammaproteobacteria bacterium
TATCAGGCAAGGCGATCGGCTTTCCTTTTACCAAATATTTTCCTTCTGCCAGTGCATTATTCAAAAACAAATGACGTAAATATTCAGAATGCATTTTGTACGGCAAGCGTGTGGCATCGGCATTCCACGCCATTAAATCGGTTAGCGGCTTACGATTACCCAGTAAATAATCATGTATCAACCGCGACCAAACTAAATCGTTTGAACGTAACATCTGAAAAGCACCTGCCATTTGATGTGTATCTAAATAACCTTTTTCCAGCATCAAATTTTCTAAAAATGCAATTTGACTTTCATCAATAAATAAACCGAGTTCACCTGGTTCAGTGAAATCCGTTTGCGCAGCAAATAAAGTCATACTAGCAAGGCGATTATCGTTATCCCGTGCCATCGCGGCTGTGGCGATGGCCGCTAACGTACCACCTAGGCAATAGCCGACTAAATGAATTTTCTGCTGCGGTACCACGGCAGATATTACCTCTAACGCAGACATAATCCCCAAATCAAGATAATCTTCCATACTAAGGTCACGATCTTTTTTCTTCGGGTTTTTCCACGAAATCATAAAAACGGTGTGACCTTTTTTTACTAAGTATTTAACCAACGAGTGTTTCGGTGTTAAATCTAAAATATAATATTTCATGATCCAAGCAGGCGTGATTAAAATGGGCTCTGCATAGACTTTATCTGTTTTAGGTGCGTATTGAATCAATTCGATTAAACGATTGCGATAAATCACTTTTCCTTTTGTCACTGCTATATTTTTACCAATCACAAAATTTTCAGCACCTGCTGGAGGCTCGTCTGATTGATAGCGGCGTAAATCATCGAGAAAATTCTCACCTCCTCTTACAAAATTTTCACCTTTTTGTTCACTAGCAGCACGCTGTATTTCTGGATTAGTAAACGGTGAATTGGAAGGAGACAGCATATCGAGAATTTGACGAATCGTAAAATCAACGACTTCTTCATGATGTTGACTGACACCGTGTACATTTGTGGCAGCAGCATGCCACCAATTTTGCATCGATAAGAAGGATTGATAAATAAAACTGTAAGGAAATTTTTGCCAATCTTGATCTTTAAACCGTTTATCTTGTGGTTGGGATAATGCAGTATGTTCTTCACTCGTATCGCCTGAAAGATGACATAAATATCGTTGCATCCCCTGCCAAAAGTTATCTTGAAAGAGCGTCATCAATTCTAATTGCTTAGCGGGATGGATCAGCAAATGCGAGCGCCAATCAAAGAAGGCTAGCAACAAGGCAGCAGGGGAAATACCCCCTGTTAAGCGAGCAATACCGGCTTGTAGGGAATGATCAAGTGCTTCAGAATATTTTTGCTGCTCTTCTGTGGCACTCATGCGAGTCCTGGTGACCTATTTCGTTATTTCTTCCGTTTTCTCAGCAACTTTTTCAGCGGTTCTCTTAGCGGTTCTTTCCGTATTTTTGGTCGCTGTTTTAGCAGCGGTCATGGTTGATTCGTGCCATGTGCCGCATGTCGATTTGCATAATTTAGTTAATTCTTCCATGTTAGCCATCGAGGTATGAATTATCTCTTGCGCATATTCCATCGAGGCAGCCATCTCTTCTTCTAAACATTCTTTTTGCCACTGAATGAAATCTTCTGGCTTACGCATATTGCTTAGTTGTTTAAGTTGCTCGGAAAAACGCGATACATTTTCACCCATCTGCTCTATATTCTTCTGTGCAATACGACGACACATTTCTGTGTAAGTTTTGTTCCATTCAGTTAAGGGAGTGGATAGGTTTTTATTTGTTTTGAAAAATTGCTCAAATCCTTCGGTGAACATGATAATTATCTCCACAATTGTTGCA
>SCTP01000210.1 GCA_004322325.1 Gammaproteobacteria bacterium
TTTTCGAGAATCCACGGAAATTTAATCACTTCATCGTTTAACAATCGCGGATAAAAAGGAGCTACCGCCAGCTTTGTATTTATTTGCTCTAAACTTGGTGGAGAAACTAGGTTAGACGCGTGAGCCTGAATATTAAAATTAATTCCATAACCCTTACATAATCGATCTATAAATATTGCATGCTGAGGATATGCAGTAAGAAGCTGCCTTATTTGTCTCTGTTGATCAAAGCGACGCTGCTTTTTTTGACGCTCCAAATTTAAGAGCAACTGGTTTCTTTCACAAGATTGTTTTATAGACTTAAGATAATCTTTCCAAGGGGAGCTATAATCAGCTTCCATATCAGGATAATCACGACAAATAGTATGAAAGTCAAATGTACATTCCGTTACTGCATAGTTATCATACATAGCATCCCTAATAAAATCTAGATGCACATTATATTCATATCGTGATATATGCGGAGGATAATCAAGAGAATAACAATAACGAATATGAAGCCGCAAACCACCCACCATATCATTCATACTCTTCAGTATTGACGCAAATTCATCTTTATCCCTCAAACAACTACGATTCGATTTACTAATGTAAAAATCAAGTTTCAAATTTCGAACGTCTTTTCTTTCCTTCACTGCATTCATAAGGATTTCAAAACCCTCGTTTTGCAATGTTCCCTCGAAAGTAACGCATAAGTTTTCTGGGCAATTTTCACTTTTTATTGCGTATGCGATTTCTCCTGCTACCCATTCCAGCCCAGCTAAGCGTGAAGGAATTTTAATATGCAATCCTTTTGGAGCCTTGCCTGCCCTTATAGCCTGGCTAATATATACTATCCCGCTCTCTGCCTCCGCATTTATTATATTAATTTCAGTATCCTGAGGATACTTCCCTGCATCTAGCGCATTCTTCAGTGTGATTGCTTCTTGCGGATTTTCTATCTTCACAATTCGATTTAGCATTTTGTTTCCTTATTAAATTACGGTCTAGGCTCAGCAGGCTGCTGCTCTAATGTGTTTATTTTCACCCTTGAAACTTGTGGAGGTAGCGGAAATAAAGATGAAGAGCAAATAATGAGAGAGTTCGGTTGGCTCTGAACAACTGAGTTATTATTAACATGAGAGCTTATCGCACCTAAACTAATTAAATGCTTAATGATCATATCTTTTTTATCTTCCTCTAAATTTTCTAATTGCATGGCAAAATCTAATGCAGTATTCCCTTCAGGATCTATCATATTAGGATCATAGCCTCGCCTAATCAGCCGAGTAATCCTATTAAGCTTCTGTTGGTCAGACAACTTATCATTATATTTGATGGCATCGTATAATGGATATAACTGATTCCGCTGCTTAAATGTCACTTTATACTGATAAATATTTTTTTGTAATAAGCTTGTTCTTTCCCACAGACCTTGCGCTTCCTGCATAAAAGAATCATCATCGAGTTTATTCCATTCTGTTTCTAGCTCTTTTATTTCTTTTTCATGCATCACTAATTGGTAAAGTGAATGTATTTTTTCCCGAAGTGTCGGAGACTTAAGATTTTCATCTTTAAGCTCTTCATCTTTAAATTTTTCATCTTTAAATATAATCATATCCGCCATGACGGCTGACAACACTTTGCAATACTCTTCTATTGCCTTAAAACGCTCCATCTCTTCTGTAACTTGCTTGAGTATCTGTTGTGTTTCTAATATTTCTTGCTGCACTTGTTGCATTAATTGTAGAGCTTGTAGATTTTCTTCTTCTTGTAGCTTCGCTTCCTTCTCTTTCAATAGCTGGATGTCATACCTCAGCAGACCACATTTGTCATTCAATTTCTTTACTGGATAAGTAGGAACACTCTTCATCCATGTTAGAAAATTCTCTAATTCTTTTAAACTATCAATATCTTCCTTATAACAGGACGGTAGTGGACCCATGCTAATAATAAAAGCATAAGCATCTTTATAAAATTCATAAAGTTTTCGAAAATCATAACGCTCAACAACGGAAATAGTTAAATCACTGCTATTAACACGTGTCTTTAAATTGTGATGGTAAAGAAAGGCATCCAATTGAGCACCAGAAGGAAGCGTCTTTAACCCACATGTATCCAGTAACTGCTTTAATTCTTTATCATTAAGCAGTTCCTCTTGCTTCTCATGGCTACGAAGAATCATTATATTCTTACGATCAGGCAGCTTCTTTAAACCACACTCATCCAACAGATTTTTTAGTTCTTTCTCAAGAGATGTTTTCAATTGTTGCTGATCAAGTAAGCCACTCTTTTCCGCCACTTTAAATGATTCCTCCATCTGTCCCATTACAGCAATCATCCCTTGTAGCTTTCCAATAAGCATCTCCTGTTCCATTATATAGCCAAGTGATTGCGTAGAAATTGACTCTGCTATGACCCGCAGAGGAGCTTTTTTGTTGTCACCATATCTTTTCGTATAATTCCTTGCTGCATTTAGTAAAGATTTTATATCCTCCTGATTAGCAAAATACCAAGGATCTTTTCCATCTTTATTACGATGATGCGCTTTGGCGCCCGAGCTAATTAAATACTTAATCATCTCTTTATTACCTTCCCGAGCGGCAAAATGTAATGCAATGTTTCCATTAGGATCTTCCATATTAATGTCAAATCCCATATCAACCAACGCTTGAATTTTTTTGGTATCCCCAGCTTTAATTGCCCGATAAAGCGGATACAATCTTGGTTGCTTTTCAAACGTCAAATTGCTCTGAATAGCACTTTGCAATAAAGCAACTTGCTCACGAAGGTACCTCCCCTCCTGTGGCAGTACATCACTATATAATGTCGTGCTAAGCTCATTAAATTTTTTCCATTCTTTCTTCAATAACTCATAATGAGCCTCTAATTCATTAACTGATATACTCGTCTTTTTTTCTTTTCGTTTATCTCCAAACATTAGCAACTTGTTTCTTTGTTGAAACTTTTCATTAAATAGGAGATTAGCCCTATCACGTTCTCGCTGTGCCATCTCATTAGATGGATTGCACTCCATAGCATCACTGTAGCATTTCACAGCGGCTGCATAATCACCCCTCCCTATCGCCTCTTCTGCTTGTTGCGAAAAAAAGGCAGCTGCATCCTTCCTCAACGGCTGAATAACTGCAGGCTCTTCTGAAGTGGAAGGTGATTTCAAAATATTTTGTAAAGAGGATATGTTAAATGCCTGAGTAGGTAACTTTACCTTTTGAAATACCGAACTCTTTGTTAATCCTTCAACTAAATCATTTACTCCCTCTTGAGAGATACCCTCGTTATTTTCCAATGCCACCGAAGAAAGATGGCAATGAGAGGAAAGTAACTCCGCAATTTTTTTCGCCCCTTTATTTCCCATGTCAACATCATTTAAATACAATTCCTCTAAAACTGGAAGCAACTGTTGCTCCGCAGTAGGAATTAAACACGAAACAATCTCTTCCACACCATTATCGCCAATAGGATTTTTTGTCAAATGAAGCTTCGTTAGCGTGGAAGCATTCTCCAAGAAATCTGAAAGACCATAAGCACCTATCTTGTTATCACTCAAATCTAAATCTATTAAGAGTTGCTGGCTTAAAAATTCTTTAAGAATCATCATTCCCTTTGAAGTGATTTCATTGTTTTTAAGAATTAATGTTTTCAAGTTGGAACAACCCTGCAACGCTTGCAAAATCCCCCCCAATCCCTCATCACCCAAACAGCAATTACTCAAATCAACCTTCTCAAGATTAGGATTTTTTCTAATCAACGCAGCAACAGCATGCCAATTATTTTGGCTTAGTCTCAACACGCTAAGCTGAGTTAGTTGATGGGTATGCTCTTGTGCTTGATGCAATAAATCAAGCGCCTTTTCTTCAACAAGCTCCTCATCAACAAGGATAGAAAGGCTGCTTAGTTTATCTTTTTCTTCGCCAATGAGTTTCGAAGTGCCTTCAAATAATGAGGGAGGCGGAGCCATTTCTTCTATCAGGGCATTTATAGTTTCGTTACTAATATCGTTTTCCTTAAATCTAACTTGTATATTCTGTGGACGCTGCTCACTTGCTATCGCTTTTGCCAGCGCCTTTGCTCCTTCCATACCCATTTTTTCATACCCAATCGTCACTACCAAATATTGCGGGCCTTGCGAGTTTTTTATTGCTTCTGCAATAACCTTTACACCTTCACTCCCTAATTTATTGTTTCCAATGGCAATGTGTAATGCTTGTGGGCGCTTTTGGCTTTTAATTAACTCTGCCAGCACGATGGCACCTGCAACACCCATGTTATTGTGCAAAAACTGCAATGTTATTCTTTTAGGACACCCTTCATTTTGCAATGCTTCCACAATAGCGCTTATCCCTTCAGCACCACCAATATCATTATCTTCAAAGGTAATATGTAAATCCTCAGGGTATTTCCCACTTTTTAAAGCATCTGCAATAGCCTTCATCCCACTGATCCCAATTTGATCAATAATATGAAAATGTGGTTTCTTTTTTGTTGAGAAATCTCTCACACTTGAATAAAGTGGTGAAAATTGTGTCGAATTATTGTTTGCTACAATAGATTGACTCTCATGCTTTGGCATATCTCCACTCCTCTCTGCTCGTTTGTATTTTTAATTTAGCTAATTGATATTCAGCTCAAAAATAATTTTTTTGATTATTACCTGAAGGAAAGGAAGAAATCAATGGAATCGGTAAATGTTAGCTTGAAAGAAAAGAGCCGGTTACAAAATGTAATCGGCTTCATACATTGAGCGCTATAGCAATTTAACAAAGCACTCTCGGGCAAGAGATTACATTCTCCCCCCTATCAACAGCAGTCTCTTGTTTTATTTTTTCTTTTAACCCTGAAGCTAGCTGATTAACACTTCTTTCTGCTGAGCTAAAAAAAAGATTTTTTACATTTTTATTCGTTGCTTTAGCAGCTGCCACACCACATATTGTCCCCAGAATTGCAGCGGTAACGATTCCACCGATGGGGCCCAAAATAAGTGAAACCACAAGAAAACTGACAGCAGCAACAGCAACAGCTGCAACCATCCCATCCACTAGCGAGCAACCTGCTGTGATGATTTTGGGTCCTAGCGAAAGTTTTGCATAATTACTTTCGTATTGTTTAGTTTCTTTTATAAACCTCGCTGCAATTTCTTGTTGATTTCCTGAGGTCCTTATTTCTGACATCGCTGCATTATATTTACAAATAAGATCTTTTGTACTGTTTATACAATCATATATTTCCTGCTTAACCAGTTCAGAAGGATTCTTTTTAATTTTTTCACCCAATTCATTTTTTAATGATTGTAAATCCTGTTTTTGACTATCATTTAATCCATCATCTAAACCTTTAAATTCATCATTAAAATAGGTTTCTAAATTTATCTGCACCGGCCATTTAAGCTCAAACGGTCTATTGAGTTGGTTCAGAATATTTTCTCGAAATTGCTCTGAAAATTCCTTATCTTTTGTTCTCAAAATATCTATAGCTGCTATAAAAGCATTTATCATATCGTCAGCCACACCCTGCAAGCGTGACATTTTATCTATCAATAATGATTGAAAGAGATTAAATATAAATATATCACTTAATACTTTTACATCATCTGAACCTGATTTTTTTTCAGTAAAGCTTAAGAAATATGCTCTAAATACATCAGGTATTGAGTCAGCTAAAGAAAAATTAAGCAATATTTGTTTAACATATTCTATCGTCTTATCTGCAATAGCCAATTTACTATTTACAATAACAGGAATGTTATCAACCTTTATTATTTCCAGCTGATTAGTATCTATTTGTAAATCCTCTATATACGTGCTATATAATCCATATTCATATAGCATAGAAGCTTTAACTAACCCTTCTTCTCTAAAAATAGAATGTGTCGTCTTATCTGATTCAAAATCAAACAAACGATTATTTAGGTTATATAATTCTTCATAAGTTAAACGTTGGGAATCTATAAACTTTAACCTCACCGGACCGATAAAAGAGAGAAACTCTCTCATTACATCTCCCTTAGTACAATTATTTTCAGAAATTTCTTTTTTGGAATCTCTGCGATATATTCTCTGTGGGGAACATATTTCTCGTGTTAAAGTGACTATTCCTTCTTTAGTTATTTCTGCCCCTTTTAACCTTCCTATGTATTTATTTGCTAACGCATTTTTATTTAAAATTAAACTTTTTCTCGAGATTGTCATAATTATTATCCTCGCAATTTAAAGATTATAGATTATAGATTTTTAAAAACAGCACATCAATAACAAGCTTGATGATAATTTCTTAAGAAGAGATATTTTTGATTTATTATTTTTAACATAAGCAGCTCCACATAAAATTAAAGCCGTCAATTACAGTGATAACAGTTATGAGAATATTTGTAAAGAAGTAATTATTTATGAAATAAAAAATTAATTTCCTGCCAAGGCAATGCTGTCACACGGTCTGCAATTTTATAGCGCCTAGGCGTACGGCAAACAACATAGCCTTGTTCTGCTTGTGGCGTTTCGCTCATAAATTTGACGATATGCCTTGCATCAGATAAATCAGGCTTATCAGTCCACTTCACTTCAACTGGCAAATAGTGATGCGCCATATCCAGCACAAAATCAATTTCAGGACCAGCTGCATCGCGCCAATATCGAACTTTAATTTGCGGAGATGTCAATTGACTATAATAAACAAGCTCCGTTCCAACAAATTGCTCAAATAAATCAGCGATAATTTTCTGCGGCAATTGCGTACCTTCATTAGCGCAAGCACGTCGAATGCCTAAGTCAAAAAAGAGATATTTGGGCGATTTAATTAGACGGCGCTTGGTTTGAGTGTGGGTAAGTGGATCAATGCGAAGCACAATCAGGCAGTCTTCTAGGATCTGATAATAGTTTGCAATCGTGGTATCGGTCACACCGACATCTTGTGATAATCGTGTAAAGCTTACTTGTTTCCCCGCCTCTCCCGCTGCCACCTCCAGGAACCGCGTAAAACTGCCTACATTTCTGACCAGCGCTTCAGCACGAATTTCTTCTTCTAGATAAGTAGTAACATAAGAATAAAGATCCGTTTCTTGCATTTGGTGGTCTGTTTCGGTGGCAATACCAGGCAGGGTTCCATATAACAACATATCGTCTAATTTTGGTCTAGGCTCAGGAAATTCTTGATACAAAAGCGGGGTCATAGTTAACATCACCACCCGCCCAGGGAGCAAATTCAAATCGTGACCGGTTTTAAGCTTACGCGCAGAGGAACCTGTCAAAATAAATTGCGCTTTTTT
>SCTP01000211.1 GCA_004322325.1 Gammaproteobacteria bacterium
CAAATTTTTTGAACATTATAAAATACGCCTAGGGTTGGGGAGAAGTCATGTTAAGAAGAAAAAAATTTCAGCAATTAGCGGAGCGTGCAAAAGAAGTATTAGAAAAAAGACCACTGAAAAAGCGTACTATTTCATACGACGATGTTTATAAATTAATCGATGAACTTGACCTTTGCCAAGTCGAATTGGAATTACAATATGAAGATTTGCAAAGTGCATTGTTAGAATTGGAAGAGTCACGTCATCGATATGCTAATTTATATGATTTTATTCCATTCGGTTATTTTACTTTGAATCAACATGGAAGAATTTTAGAGGTGAATGAAGCCGGCGCTAATTTGATCGGCATTAAAAAGCAGAAATTAATTGATAGTAACTTATCGCGATACATGATTGCCAATTCACAGCCGATATTTAATGAGCATTGTAACAGTACATTGAATGAAATGTCTTTAAATACGTGTGAAGTTAAATTCTTAAGAAAAGGCGGTTCTTCTTTTTATGCGCAAATCAATAGCAAGGCAATTGCTAATTCTATAACAGATGAAAAATATTTGTTAATGTTTATTACCGATATTAGTAATCAAAAAGAACAAGAAGAACATCTGCATTCACATAAGCATAAAATTGCTTCGATGGATCGAACACGATCCATGGGCGAATTTGCTGAAATTATTTCTCATGAGTTAAATCATCCATTGGGTGTAATATTAAATTATCTTCATGGCAGCATTCGACGCTTGGAGCAGGGTAGCTTTGAGCTGAAGGATATTGTTCATGCTTTAAAGCAAGCTTCTGAGCAATCCCAACGTGTCACTGAAATTATACTGCGTATGAAAAATTTTACTTATAAAGGCACAATGAATTTTGAGTTGATAGATATTAATGATATTATTAAAGTAGTTATTTCACTGATTCAATATGAGACATTAGAATTCCCTATCAATATCCATTACCTTCCCATTAAAAATCCACCTTTACTTACAGTAGATAAAATTCACATTGAGCAAGTCATGGTTAATATTGCCAGAAACGCTATCGAGGCTATGCGCGATGCGAAAGTAAGTGAACCAAGATTGATTATTGAAGCAAATCAAGTTACTCCAAATAGTATTGAAATTTGTGTCATCGATAATGGTCCGGGTGTGCAAAGCGATACGCTGCCTAAATTATTTAGCCCTTATTTTACTACTAAACCCTATGGTGTTGGCTTAGGCTTGGCTGTAAGTCGAACGATTATAGAAGCACATGGCAGCCAATTAGTGGTTGAAGCGAATCCTTTTGGAGGGGCGTGCTTTAAATTTATTTTAACCAGTTAGGATTTATCTTTGAATGCTGCGTATTCTCCCTAATAAACAAGTAGGAGGTAGTTTTTGTTAATATAAACATTCACTTAATTGAATATTATAAGGAGAAAATGAAATGAAAAGGAGTCAAAAATTTAATTCAAAAAAGAGAGAGAAAAATAATAAATATCCAACACCTGCGCCAAAAATAACGTATAAGTCTAAGATGAAAAAACTCATCAAATCTGCGTTAGATACAAAAAAATAGGAGGTACTAGGAAGTCTGTTTATTAGATAACAGACTTCCTATTTATCGATTGTAATAAACTTATTACATCATTTTGCAGGCGAACATTAAATTTTGCACGTGTCATTTCCATGCCTACTTTAATAGAAAATGCATTATGCGGTAAAGAAATAAACATATCTTCATCACTTATATCATCACCAATGGCTAAGATAAAATTAGCACTGATGGTCGCCATTAATTGATTGACAGCAAAATTTTTGCCCATCCTGGCATTTTTTATCTCAATAATTTTTTTACCTGTCATGACCTTAATGTCTTCGGTAGCAGTTAAAGTGATAAGATAATCTATTAATTCTCTGGCTACTTGCTCGCCATCTATTTCATTTGCATTGCGGTAATGCCAAACGATAGAAAAATCTTTTTCTTCAATAAAAGATCCCGGGAGTCTATCTTTGTATATTTCTAAGATGGAAAGAATATCTTTTTTCCAACCACAGTTAAAATGATAGGTTAGCTGCCAATGGCTATTTTCTTTTAACCATGCGCTATGTTCAGCCACTAAAATAATATTCAAATGTCCAAGCCATTTTTCAAGTGTATTCTTATCTCGGCCACTAATGATAACGATCTTATTTTTTTTATCTTTGGAAAGAGCACTTAGAATTTGTAAAATTTCAACGCTGGGTGCGGCTAGTTGAGGTTGCTTCATTAAAGGCGTTAACGTGCCATCATAATCAAGTAAAATAAGTCTTTTTTCTGCGACATTATATTTTGAGATAATTTTATCTATCATCTCTTTGTTTAGCGATTTTTCAGAATGACGTATTTTTTCTTCTCTTACTGTAAATAAATCATTAATAAATTTTGTTCCCCAATGAATTAAATCATATCTTTTTAATAAATATTGCATCATAGTAAGACGTTTGGTTTGCTCATATTCATTCATTTCTAATGCTTGTTTTAATGCATTTGCTATTTCTAATACACAGTTTGGATTAATAATAATGGCATTCACTAATTCTTTTGCTGCGCCCGCTGTCTCGCTTAGAATGAGCACACCTTTTTTGTCTATTTTGGTCGCTAAATATTCTTTGGCGATAAGATTCATGCCGTCTCGTAAAGGCGTAATTAATGCTACATCACTAATTGAATAAAGAGCAATTAATTGATCAAGTGAAAAAACTTTATATTGATATAAAATAGGTGTCCAATGCGTATTACCAAATTTTCCATTAATATAACCTATCAACTCATTTATTTCTTTCTTCATCAATCGATATTGATCAATCTCTTCACGAGATGGGGCGACAATGGCAATTAACACTACTTTTCCTAGCCATTGCGGGTTATTTTCCAAAAATAGTTGATAAGCAGTAAGCCGGTTAAAAATTCCTTTGGTGTAATCTAATCTATCCACGGATAAGATAATTTTAGAATTTTTTATATCAGCTAATAATTTTGCTTTTTCAGTGATAACTTCTTCATTTTTTAATCTATCTTGAATGTAATTAAAATCGATACCCATCGGATAGGTATCTATTTTGATAAAGCGATTTTGTGCAGAAACTAAGCCTAAATGCTGTTCATAACCCAGTGAACGAAGAGTAGCTTTCAGAAAATGTTGGCTATATTCATGTGTGTGAAAACCAATCAAATCTGCGCCTAACATACCGTACAAAATGTCATCTCGACATCTTTTTGGTAAAAATTGAAATATCTCAAACGATGGAAAAGAAATATGTAAAAAAAATCCAATCGGCAGATGGGGGAATTGATGACGAATTAAGTTGGGAAGTAATAGCAAATGATAGTCGTGGACCCAAACCACATCGCCTGGTTTGATGACTTCGCAAAGCGCATTTGAAAATAGTTGATTGACTGTTTCGTAAGCTTGCCAATCATCGTCATAATAAGAAGCATAAGAAGGCATGTAGTGAAAAAGCGGCCATAATGTCTGATTACAAAATCCTGTATAAAACCTTTCCATTAATTTTTCTGGAATAAGGACAGGGTGACAAGCATAATTGATTAATTCTTGATATACGGTATCATCTTGAATGTCTGCTCCTGGCCAACCCACCCACATTATCTCCATATTTTCCGATTTTTTTAAATGTTGGGTAAAAGCGTTTAATCCTGTTGCTAATCCCCCAATGCTATGACGCAATTCAGTTTTTTCGTTTGATTGAGTAATAGTAAAAGGTAATCGATTCGACACCAGGATTAAGCGCATGCTATTTAATTCCTTTACTTCAAATAATTAGCATATAAATAAGTATCAATTTGTTTTTTTATTTCATCATTTTGGCAACTGTATGTTTCATGTAATTTTTCTTCTAGTTCCTCATACGTCCCCTCTATCTGAGCGAGCTCGTCATCCGTTAACATACCCCATTTTCTTTTCACTTTTCCTTTGATTTCCCGCCACTGTCCTTTAATCATGTCCTTATTCATGTTTTCCTCCAGATCAAGTTAAATCAAGTTAATTTACCCTTTTCATTTTAGTGATTGATGCCGATATGTATTGATAGAGGAAATCCTAGGTGGATTAGTAAAGTCCTGAGTAGAAAAGTTGTAATATTACTACCCTATTGAATAAAGAATCGGGTAGAATGGCTGCCGATAAAAAAAGGAATGACTTATGAAGAAATGGTATGCACTCATGTTGGCAAGTTTGAGCTTGCTCTCTTTGACAGTTCCCTCTGTAACGTATGCCTTCCATCGAGCAGGGGCCGCTACGTTTAGTCTAGGTGGTGGGTATTACTACTTTGCGTCTAAACGCCATATTGAAGACACCAGCGTGCCTTTTGCAGCAGTGGGGTATGACCTCACGGATCATTGGGGGGCAGAAGCGTTGCTGAGTGTTTTTACTACCGATTC
>SCTP01000212.1 GCA_004322325.1 Gammaproteobacteria bacterium
AATATCCATCACACGAGGAATTTTTTGTACTTCATCAATAAATACGAGAGGACATCGAGTGTAGGTGCTAATTTGTTCTTCTAATTCGCTTTCCAGCAAAGCAGGATTTGGCTCATAGCGCTGGCGCAAGCTGGCCTTGGCAAATGAATAAGAAATATCAGGCCGAATTTGCTGCTCGATCAGCGTTGTTTTCCCCGTCTGGCGAGGCCCTAATAATAAAATGCTTTTACCGCGCTTAAGCGATTGTTGGATGTTATGCTCGATGAGTCGGGGAATGTAGGTCATAATGGCAATTTTCAATGATTTTTCGGTTTAAGTCAAGAAAAAACATTGAAAATTGCCATTATACTCCCATCACAGAGGCGGCCAGCCTCAACAAGCCTCTTCTACGCTTAACTAATAACCAAGATTTTAATGAGCTAGAATCGGTCGCTTTTGTTCTTCTTTTATTCCTTTCTTTAAATCAGTCACTAATTTTCCGCATATTTTTTGCTCTTCTTTAAAGAAATGATGGGTAGATCCTTTGTTTACACCACACGCAACAGATGGACCCACCAGCACAGCAACTACACCCATTGCCACCGCTGTTCCTATGCCAAAACCTTTAATGGCACCTATAATCCCTGTTACACTTCCACCTCCAATTGCACCTGCTAACGTTCCCAGACCTGGTAAAATAGCAGTGCCCCCTGCACCAAAAGCTAATGCACCTCCTACAAAACCTAATACCGCTCCAACTGTAGCGCCTATTAACCCGCCTAAAAGCATGCAACCTTTTGTAATGATTTGCTTGCCTAATGATAATTTGTGGTATTTATTTTCATACGATTTAGCTTCTTTCAAGAATTCTAATACTGCCTCCTGCCTTGAAGCAGTGAGCGTACCAGCGCTTATATCCTTTATTTTCTTCATACTTGTATCATAACCATGAAGAATATCTCTTGTATTGTTGACGTAATCAGCTATTTCACTGATAGTTTGTTCAGAAGTATCTTGGTTGACTTTTTCAATTAAAAAATCACGCAAGGAATTTAAATCTTTTTTCTGATCATCGGTTAGCGAATCCAACCGTTGAAACTCATGGAATTGAGTGCGCATAGAAGTAACAGCTGCTTTATAATCCTGTACAGTTTTTGTTGCGCTATCTACCTGCCCGCGTATTTCTTTCCTAGCTCGTTCAGAATTATCCTGCTTATATTTTTCAAGCAGCTCATTCTCTACTACTTTCCATTTTTCCTTTTGGTTGGCTGTTAACATTTCATCTTGCTGAATCTCGGAAAATCGTTCGCTTATGAATTCTTCGTCAACCCATTGGAGTTTGGCTTGGTAGAGCTGTAGCTCATCAGCTTCCAATCCATCTTCTTTAGCTATATTAGCTAATTCAGTCATTATTTTATTAACTGTTTCTATACGCTCTTCAGCTCCTTCTCCACGTGGTAAGGCATTAGGCTCAATGGCTTTTCTTGACAACACTACGGAAGAGGCGGCTAATGCTTGTAATGAAGAAGGAGAAGTTGGTGCTAATTTAGCGTTATAACCGTTAGCTGAAGAATAATAAGTTCCATCTTCTCCGTTGAGCTCTTTGAGAAACTTAAAATACTCGCTAGTTGGAGGATAATAAATCTTATATTCTTCACTGACCTTTTTTATTAGCTGAGAATACTCGGGGTATTGTGATAACAACTGATTTCGCCTGCAATAACCGTCTATGATTTGCGGTTCGTAAAAACAACCTGGTAGGTGCATCTCTCTAGAATCAATGAGGCAACCTGTCACTGCTGTCCAATGAAGTAGTGTTTTTCTCATCTCCCCGATGTGTGTCCCACGTTCCACTTCATAGAGTTGACTAAAATTCTCGTAATAATATCGAAGGTAGAGCTTGAGATTGACAGGAAGCTCAATTTCTTCTAAGCAAGAAGCAAGCGTTATTCCTGGATAATCGAACTTGTTTGGCGGTGGAACTGAAAAATCAAGCTGTAGATTTAATGGACTTTTTCGTTTCTTTAATATGTCAAAAATACTTTTTAAATGTTTATGATGCAGGTTATCCCTACCCTCAAAAGTAAAGGATAATTCTTTCGGACATTTTTCACTTTGCAGTGCCAATGCAATTGCTTCCACACCACCTATATGAGTATGTCCTCTTTTAAATGTAATAGATAATACACGCTGCAAAGAATCACCGTCATCCACATAAAGACGTTCTAAAGGCCCAAGCCCCAATTCTTCTTTAGTAATGATACCAGTCGCTGTTTCGCCAGAAGGCGTAATAACGGCATATTCGATAAAAGTATCATTTTCTCTTGTATGGAACTTATCTTTTTTCAGCTTTTTTATGTCATCTGGCATACCCCAACTTTCATACTTAGCATCAGCATTAGTACCATGGTGTGAAGCCAATTTTATGTGCAACCCTTCCGGAGCATGGCCTTCCATTAAAAGCTTTGCAATTAGCTCAACCTCTGCAAAAGTAGAATGATCACCGAACCAAATCTCATCACCTTTTACACATTCCCTTGCCTTTAGCTTTTGCGCAATACTTAATGCATCATTTGCACTATCTATACAAAAGGTTGTCATTTTAACCCCCCTATTTATTCTTCTCTCTATGCAGTCAATTTTCGCGCTTGTCGAATAGATGTATCTAACTCATCTGACTCAGCAGCATCATTTTGATCCTCATAAGCACGCCGTATTGAAGCTAATCTTTCTCTCCAAACAGCTTGTAGCAGCGCCTGATTTTCTTTTAATTCTGGCTTTTGCTCCATCAGCTGAGGCTGTAATACCTCAACTGAGTTTACAGGACTATTTGATGTTTCCGGCTTATTTTTATTGTCATCCTTCTTAACAATTTCCCCGATCAGATTATCATCTTGCGAATTAGTCGCTTCTTTGCTCCATTCGTCCATCTCCCCCTCCACTTCATTCTCATTGCATTTCTCTGCTTGAGAAATAACAGGAATTTTCTGGTTAAATAAGGCAAACAAGGTAATTGGTTGCGCCGGCTGCTGAATGGGTTTCTTAAATGAAACTCGTTCAGAAGTAGATTTTAATGTAACACCCCGTTTAATAGCATCCAATAATGAGTCTTGTTCTGCTTGCTGCTGAGACTGTATTAAGCTGGTTTTAACCTTGTTATTATTATCTTCATCAAAAGCAGGACTTTCATTCTGATTTTGTAACATTGCTTTATCCTCTGTAGAGGCATGCTGGCAAATCTCCTGATCAGAAGAAGGATTACTTGAATTATTATTTACCAAGAAATTAATAGCTTTTTCTTTACTCAACTTCTTGGCAAAACTTAGCGCTGTATTTCCATCAGGATCTTCCATATTAGGATCATACCCATGATCAATGAGCGTTTTAATCTGCTGAATATATTTATTATTCTTAAAATCTTCATTCTGCTGGATGGCTTGGTAAAGCGGATAGAGGCAAGGCCGAGTATCAAACTTAACTTTGGTGTGAATTTCAACTTGCAACTGCGCGGTTTCCTTGCGAAGTCGCTTTGCTTCTGCAATTGATAGATTGTCTGTTTTACCCTCAATATTTTCCCATGATTTATCTATTTTCTTTTTTGATACTTCGTACATAGCAGGTAAATAATATGAATGTAAAGCATCTAAAACCATTGGTGATAAATCTTTAATCTCCAAAAAATCTTCAAGCAGACTTATTAATTTGCTTCCATATTCTTGCACTCGTTTTGCTTGATCAAATTGCTGTTTTTCCTTTAATTTTTCTTCACTTTGCCCTAAAGTATTTCGATCCTTTGCACCGCGTAGAGGATCCTCCATGTACCAATTCATCAATGCTATAATATTTCCACAAAACACCATCAACTCCTCTAATGTGCTTCTATCCTCCCGATATAATAAATGCTGTCTATCCCCCAAGAGAATTAAATCTATATCTTTATAACAATCATACATCTTTTGTAAATCAAAACAGTGCGACCCCAACTTGCCAAAGTCACAACAAGCAAGAAACGCCCTTAAAACTCGCTCTATTTCTTTCGGGCCAGGTAATTTTTTAAAACCACACGCTGCACTTAACTTACTTACTCTAATATCATGAAGATGCTTCTTGGATTCATGGTAGTCTCTAAATTCCTGCGCTTCCTCAGAAGCAGGAAGTTTCGATAAACTAGCCTCTATAAGAAGATTCCTTTCATCATCCATACTAAATGGTTCTTCAGGGTCAAAAGCTCTTTTTAGAAGATGTGGTTTAACTGGTTGCTTGGTAAGGCTAATACTATGAAGCTCATAAAGCTCTTTGAGGCTATTGCGATCAGGCAACTTCGTCAAACCATATCTAGCTAGTAGTATTTGCTCTATCCTATAAAGATAATTCTTAAATTTTTCTGCACTGAGCAAACCATCTTTTCTCAACTGCTCAACAATTATGGCAAGCTCGCTGCTATTAGCAATCATAACTTCCAATCTCTCGAAAACTCTATCTATTTCTTGCTCGGGTGGTCGCGTCCGTATTGCATACAGCACTGACTTCTGTTCCTTATCAGCTTGCATTCTCAAGCGCTGAGATAAGAGACTCAATGCCTCTTTCGTTTGACCATACGTAAGCAGGCGCGAAGGAGTTTCCCTTTTTTTATTGTAAGTATTTGGATCTGCTCCCAAACCAATCAAGCAATCAATTACTTTCTCACTTTTCGACTCAGCCGCAATATGCAATGCCCTATTCCCATCAGGATCCGCTAAGTTAGGATCAAATCCCTGCTCAACTAACATTACAACTTTCTTCACATCTTTCTTGTTAATGGCCTTATAAAGTGGATACAACTCAGGATACTCTTCCGGATTAACATTAGCCTGAATAGCAAGTTGCAAAAGTTTCGTTTGCTCGCGCAAATGATGGCCTCTTTGTGTTAGCAAATCACCGTCTAACTTCGCCGCATTCGCATAATACTGCCGACACTCTTCCATGACTCGCTTATATTGATGTTGCAGTAAATTAATCAACCCTTCCTCACTTCCATCCAGCGAAGCTTGAAGCCCTTGCTGGAGCATACGCAACTCTCTTCTTCTATTTTCATGAGTTGCCTCTTCATTACACAACTGCTGAGCCTTATTAAACCCCCTCTCAGCCGTGTTGTTATCCGGCGCACACGCCAATGCTTTACTAAAAAATTGTCTAGCCTTTGCATATTTACCATCTTTTAGTGCTTCTTCACCTTGCTGTGAAAAGAACTTAGTTGCATCTGCTTTCAATCCACGAACAAACATTGAATCTTTTGATGCTACCGAGAATATTCGTATAAAAGAGGTGTTAAATACCTGATTAGGTACTTTTAATTGATGTAACGTTGAGTTAATTTTCAATCCTTCAACTAACACATCTGCTCCGATCTCAGAAATATCATTATATTCCAACATCAACGTGGAGAGACAATTTGGAGCAGTAAGCATATTCGCAATCTCCATTGCGCCGACATCTTGCATTCCAACTCCATTCAAATTCAGAGTTTCTAAAGAATGCGCTTGTTTAGTGACCCAAATAACTATTTCTCTGACCCCTTGATCACCTAAATGACAATGACTTAAATCTACATGCTGAAGATTTGGATTCGCTCTAAGTAACGAAACTAATAAGTCAATACGATCGTGACTTAATCCATGTACATTGAGCTGAGTTAAATTTCCCATTTGCTGTTGAGCTGCTTGTAGTAATTCAACCGCCTCTGCTTCAGTCACTTTTTCATTAACTTGAACTGAAAGACTATATTGCCTTACTTTTTCTTTAGTAATCATTACCTTTTTTACCAGGCTATCGACATACTCCGCACTCACATCATTGTCATGTATTTTGATTTGGATACCTTGCGGCCGCTGATCACTTGTAAGAGCCGACACAATTGCTTGCGCACCATCCTTGCCTATCTTGTCATTGGCAATTGTCACGATGAGATTTTGTTGGCCTTGTGCCTGTATGCTAGCTTCTGTAATCGCTTTTGTACCTTTCGCGCCAATTTTGTTCTGCACTAGATAAATATGTAAATCTTGCGGGCGATTTGCACTTTTTATTAATTCTGCAATTACTTTTGCTCCTTCAACACCTATTTGATTATTTACAAAACGAAATCCTATTTGTTGTGGACAGTTAGAGTGCTGCAAAGCTTCTACAATGGCTTTGATACCTGCCGTACCACCGATATCATTGCTATATAAGGTGATCTGTAAGCCTTTAGGACATGCTCCGCTTTTTAATGCTTCTGCCAGCGCGCGAGATCCATTAATACCAATTTGATCAATAATGCGGAATTTTAAATCTTCTTGCGTCTTCCACTCATTCTTCTTAATCGCTAATAAAAAATCTTGTAAGCTTTTTACCGCCAAAGTTTGGCCGTTTCGATCTCGCATCTCACTCATTCCTACTGTTTTTATTTTGAGCATTAAAGAATAATTTTTTTAATTATTATCTCTCCTAGAAGAAAATGTCAACGCGAATTGATAAATAATTGTCACTTTAGGAAGGTTTTTGATCAACCCTCACCCCCAACCTCTCCAACACCCCCCTATCCTCCTCCAACCATTCTTCCACCACCACCTGCGTAAACCCAAACTCATGCCGATACGTAAATTGATTCCGCATCTCATCAAACAACACCCCACACTCACTCGCCGGCAACAGTGTCGTACGCATCATCGCGGTCATGACGATAGGATTAAAAATCCCCAACACAATATCCTGCCAATGATGTTGATGCCCCGCAAAACTAAGCGCTTGATGCGGCATCACTAATGAAGGTGGTGATAACGGCTGAATAATCTGCTTCTCACACGCAATACGATAAATCATTTCAATCCCACGCATTTTGCTTTGCACGGAATAACCCGCAATATGCGGTGTAGCAAGAAACGCTTGCTCTAATATAATTTTATTAATCTCAGGCTCATGTTCCCACACATCGAAACACCAATGTAAATGCGTTCCATATTGCAGCAATGCTTCTGAATCAATCACCGCTCCTCGGCTCGCATTAATCAGCACACAGCCTAACTTCTGTCGTTGTAAAAAATCTTTCTCAATAAAATGACGCGTCGGATAAGCCCCATGCCGATGCAAAGGAACATGTAAGGTAATTAAATTCAAATCAGATAATTCTTCCATCGGCGTCGAAACAAAATCACTTTCTGCTTCAGCACGAAAAGGATCGCAAAGCACGACATCGAAATTTAATAACTTCAACCGCTCCGCTACTAAACGACCCACTTGCCCTACGCCAATCACCGCTGCTTTCTTACGTGGCTGCAACAACAATCCCTTACGCTGTAACGCTGCCACTACAGATACTACATAATCAGCCACCGGCGGCGCATTGAATCCGCTCGCCACACTATAATCAATCCCCGCTGCCTCCAACCATTTCGTCTCTAAATGATCCGCTCCCGCCGTGACACTCCCGACAAAACGCACACGACTACCCGCTAATAATTTTTCATTCACCGGTGTAATAGAACGAACGAGAAGAATATCCGCGTCTTTCACATCATCAGGCGAAATACGACGGCCAGGCTTTAAAATTAACTCCCCCACCTCGCCAAAATACTCTTTCACATAAGGAATATGATGATCTGCAACAATTTTCATTGTAAATAACTTATTAAAATACCAGCAAAAACTACCAAACCTACCCAATTGTTATTTAAAAAAGCCCGAAAACAATTGTGCTCATTACGATCTTTGATTAACCATTGCTGGTAAATAAATAATAAAGCAGCAGGAATCAGTGAAAAATAATAAATAGAATTTAATTGAAACATCAAACCAACAATCACTAATAAAACAAGAAATAAGGTTTGCATCAAACCAATGACAAATTTATCCATCTGATCAAATAAAATCGCCGTCGATTTAACGCCAATTTTAAGATCATCCGCTCGATCTGCCATCGCATACATCGTGTCGTAAATCACCGGCCAAATCATGCTGGTTAAAAAGAGAAACCATGCTGACACATCTATAATCCCCGTTTCCGCTGCAAAGGCCATCGGAACACCCCAGCTAAAAGCAGCGCCTAATCCAATTTGAGGTAAGTGAGTAAACCGTTTCATCAGGGGATACACAATCACTAATGCCACCGCCACAAACGCTAATGCAATGGTCAAGAGATTGCATTGCAATACTAACAAGAACGCCACCATGCTTAAAAACACGACAAGCAAAATCGCTTCTTTCACCGTCACCAACCCCATCGCCAATGGCCGTCGTCGCGTGCGCCGCACACGCCCATCCACATGACGATCCGCCACATCATTTAGCACACAACCTGCTGAACGCATCAACACCACGCCAGCCGTAAAAATAAGCAATATTTTCGTATGCGGCTGCCCTTGACCTGCTAGCCACAATGCCCATAAGGTGGGCCAAAGCAAAAGCAATATCCCAATCGGTTTATGCAACCGCATGAGTAAAGCATAGTGTTTTAATCGTTCACGTATTAACATAGGCTCCAATTATATATTAGATGGTTGACTGTTTACAAAAATCCCCTAAATTAGCTAAAATTACTCACTTATGACTTTATATTCCGCCACCATTACACTTATTCTCGTGATGGACCCGTTGGGAAATATTCCACTATTTCTCTCCGTGTTGAATCATGTTTCCCCTAAAAAACGCCAAGGTATCATCTTGCGCGAAACGTCTATCGCTTTCATGGTGTTAACGCTCTTTTTATTTTTCGGGCAGTATATCTTACAAGGCATGCATATTTCCGAACCAGCCCTCCAAATAGCCGGTGGCATTATCCTTTTCCTGATCGCCATCCGTATGATTTTTCCACACGACACGCCTGAAGAGAGAAGCCGGCAAATGCTTGATCCTTTTATTGTCCCGCTTGCGGTTCCTCTGATCGCCGGCCCATCGACCCTGACCATGGTCATGGTCCTCGCCACTCAAGCGCCGAATGAGATGCCACGCTGGTTTGCCGCCTTGATCATCGCCTGGCTCATCTCGACGGTGATTCTCGTCTTTGCCGATGCCTTACGCAAAATCTTAGGTGAACGCGGATTGATTGCCATCGAACGCTTAATGGGGATGATTTTAACCACCATGGCCGTTCAAATGTCACTTTCCGGCTTTGAACAATTCTTACATCGATGATGCCTTCAACCACGCCGCCGCTTCTTTTGCATAATAGGTAATAATAAAATCGGCTCCCGCTCGGCGAATAGCGGTTAATACTTCCATCACCCCTTTACGTTCATCCATCCAGCCTTTTTCTGCTGCCGCCTTCATCATCGCAAATTCACCACTCGTGTGATAAGCCGCTAACGGTAAGGCAGGATACGTCTGTTTTACCCGGCAAATCACATCTAAATAAGTATGCGCAGGCTTGACCATCAACATATCTGCTCCCTCGGCAATATCCAGCGCGCATTCGCGAATCGCCTCATTGGCATTGGCCACATCCATTTGATACGTCTGCCGATCACCAAATTGCGGCGCGCCTTCGGCTGCTTGGCGAAAAGGCCCATACATGGCTGAAGCGTATTTCACCGCGTAACTTAAGACAGGAATCGCTTGAAATCCCGCTTCATCCAACGCGTGACGTATGGCTTGCACCATGCCATCCATACTACCGCTCGGCGCAATCACATCTGCCCCTGCACGTGCATGACTGACGGCTTGCTTAGCTAATAAGGCGAGCGTCTTATCATTATCAACATCATGATGATGTGGATGGATCACGCCACAATGCCCATGATCGGTATATTCACAAAAACATATATCGGATAGGACTAATAACTGAGGCGCCGCTTTTTTAATCACGGGAATAGCTGATTGAATAATGCCATCATCCGCATAAGCATCTTGACCGAGGGGATCTTTTTGAGCAGGAATACCAAATAAAATGACACTTCGAATGCCTAATTCCGTAATCGATTGGATTTCTTCTTCCAATCGATCCACACTCCATTGGAAATGCCCCGGCATCGAGGCGATAGGTTGCTTGACTCCTTGACCATGCCGAATAAAAAGTGGCAACACAAACTGTCCTGCATGGAGATGGGTTTCTCGTACTAACGCTCTGACATGGGCATTCTGGCGCAATCGGCGCAAACGTGTGTTTGGAAATCGACCGTTTTGACTCATCTTCTCTTCTTCTCCTCAAGCTGAACAGATTATATACTAGTCAGCCAATGAATTTAAATGTGCCATACGAATGCTCAACATCGATTTTTTATCCGGCAAAATGCAATATCGCCGCCAACACGCTAGTTTACGTCGCGAATTAGTAGCTAGAGCGATGGGAGCGCATCCACGCGATAATCCGCGCATCATCGATGCGACAGCGGGATTAGGCCGAGACAGTTTTATCCTCGCCAGTCTAGGATTTCATATCACCCTACTGGAACGCTCGCCTGCCTTAGCCTCTCTATTGCAAGAAGCATTCAATGCCGCCCAACGAGAGCCTGCAACCGCCCCCATCATTGCCAGAATGAACTTGATTCAAACAGACGCTATCGTATGGCTAACAGCACTCAACAGCAGCGATCGCCCCGATATCATCTATCTCGACCCCATGTTCCCCGCGCGGCAAAAATCCGCTGCCGTTAAGAAAGAAATGCTTCTCCTGCAAGCGCTAGTCGGCCAAGACGACGATGCAGAAGCCTTATTTCAATCGGCTTTAACTTGTGCCACCCGACGGGTTGTGGTAAAAAGACCTCGTTTAGCTGCAACGATTGCACAACAAACACCCAGTTTTTCAATCGCTGGCGACAGTAGCCGATTTGACATTTACTTGGTATAAGACGCATGGAAACCTTACAAATTTTATTGCCCTACCTTTTGCATATTGATCAATACTTAATCAACTTCGTTTCAGCTTATGGCACCTGGACTTACGCAGCCCTATTTTTGATTATCTTTTGCGAAACCGGCTTAGTCGTCACCCCCTTTTTACCTGGCGATTCTTTACTTTTCGCCGCTGGCAGTCTCGCAGCCAATAGCAGCCACGTCTTAAGCATTCAGCTGCTTTTTATCCTCCTGGCACTCGCCTCTATCCTGGGTAACAAGACGAATTACCTCATCGGCCGCCTCATTGGCCCGCGCGTGTTCTCTGCGCAGCAATCCTGGCTATTAAATAAAAAGTATTTAGAAGAAGCTCATCGATTTTATGAGAAACACGGCGGTAAGACGATTATCTTTGCACGTTACATACCAATTATCCGCACGTTCGCGCCATTTGTTGCTGGGATAGGGTACATGAACATACGCCAGTTCACTTCCTTTAATATCATCAGCGCCTTTCTTTGGGTCGGAAGCTTGTTAGGGGCGGGTTATTTTTTGGGCACACTCCCCTTTATTAGAGATAATTTCTCCATTGTCATTTATGGCATTATCACCCTCTCTTTATTGCCACCCCTCTTCGCGTTTCTTTATCGCAAAATTTGGGGGGCTTCTTCGGCTATTTAGACAGGATTTGCTGAGAATAGACGCGATCGTGCAAGAGTCTGGACAAGCTTAGCCCTATCATGCACAATATGACCTAGACAAATGTATTTTAAATATTTAAAAACGAGAGGAGTCTACTGCTACCTATGGATATGCGCAAGATTAGAAAACTCATCGAGCTCATCCAAAGTACGGGCGTTGCTGAAATTGAAATTCGCGAAGGCGAAGAATCCGTACGCATTACTCGTGAGAGCAAAATAACACCCATGATGATGGCTCCACCCGCCATGCCAGCGGCTTATATGCCACCTGAAGGCAAAGCCGAGACTCCAGCCAGCAAGCCAGCTGAGGCAGCGCATCACGCTGACGCGGCAGATAAACACACCGTCAAAGCCCCGATGGTCGGAACAGTCTACTTATCCCCCACCCCTGGCGCGAAACCGTTTGTTGAAATTGGACAAACCATCAAAGCCGGTGACGTAATTTGCTTGATTGAAGCCATGAAAATGTTCAATCAAATTGAAGCTGACAAGGCCGGCGTCATTAGCGCGAGACTCGTTGATAATGGTACGCCAGTGGAATTTAATCAACCCCTGTTCGTGATAGAAGAATAGTCAATCATGTCAACAACGTTAGATAAAATCCTGATCGCCAATCGCGGCGAAATCGCTTTACGTATTTTACGGGCTTGCAAAGAATTGGGCATCCGCACGGTTGCCGCTCATTCGACAGTCGATCGTGATCTTTTGCACGTTCGCCTAGCCGATGAATCGGTTTGCATTGGTCCCCATCCTGCCGCTCAAAGCTACCTGAATGGGCCTGCCATCATCAGTGCGGCAGAAATCACTGATGCGGTTGCCATTCATCCGGGCTATGGTTTTCTTTCTGAAAATGCTGATTTTGCTGAGCAAGTAGAAAAAAGCGGCTTCACCTTCATTGGACCGCATCCCGATACCATTCGGCAAATGGGCGACAAAGTGGCCGCCATCAAATTCATGAAGAAAATTGGCATTCCCTGCGTACCCGGCTCCAATGAGCCCATTGGTGATGATGATCCTGAAACGATCAAATTAGCCCGCTCTATTGGCTACCCCGTCATTATCAAAGCGGCGGGTGGTGGCGGTGGGCGAGGCATGCGCGTCGTCCATACCGAATCACACCTCATTAACGCGATTGCTTTAACACGCAGTGAAGCAAAAGCCGCCTTTAATAATGATAAAGTCTACATCGAAAAATATTTACAAAACCCGCGCCATATTGAAATTCAAGTATTAGGCGATGGCCAAGGTGATGCGATTTATTTAGGTGAGCGTGATTGCTCTATCCAGCGTCGTCATCAAAAAATTATTGAAGAAGCGCCTGCTCCCGGGATTACGCAGAAACAGCGGGAAGAAATCGGGGAACTGTGTGCTCAAGCCTGTCGGGATATGAAATACCGCGGTGCGGGCACGATGGAGTTTTTATATGAAGACGGTAAGTTTTATTTCATTGAAATGAATACTCGTATTCAAGTCGAACATCCTGTCACTGAAATGATCACGGGCGTAGATTTAGTGAAAGAGCAATTACGCATCGCAGCCGGTGAGAAATTAGCGCTGAAGCAAAAAGACATTGTCATCCGCGGTCATGCCATTGAATGCCGTATCAATGCCGAAGACCCACGCACATTTGCTCCTTCTCCTGGCACCATCAATTATTTTCACGCACCAGGTGGCCCCGGCATTCGCGTCGATTCGCACATTTATGGCAGCTACAAAGTACCCCCTTACTACGATTCTTTAATCGCCAAGATCATTGCCCATGGCGAAACCCGCGAACTCGCTCTCGCGCGCATGCGGCAAGCGTTAGATGAAACCGTGATCGAAGGCATTCGCACCAATATCCCCTTACAGCAAGATATTTTACGGGGCAATTCTTTCCAGAAAGGGCTGGTCAACATCCATTATCTCGAAAAATGGATGAATTTATGATGGAGTGATAAAGGGACAAAAATTATTGCTCTAACAAAGAACAATGGTTACAATACATGCTGCATCCTGAACAACCCCGGCACTCCGAGGATATATATGGCAACTCAAATTTTAGAAAAAGATCAATCGACGTTTGAATTAACACAAAAAAATCAACCACTGCATGACAGTGTCAGGCAGTCACTTGAAAACTACTTGCAGCACTTAAAAGGGCAAATGCCAAGCAACTTGTATGACTTGATTCTGGCTGAAGTGGAAGTCCCCTTGCTGGAATGCGTCATGGAATATACCAAGGGTAACCAATCCCGTGCGGCCATCATTTTAGGTTTAAGCCGCGGCACGTTAAGAAAGAAACTCAAGCAATACGGTATGCTGGAGTAACATTTTCCTCTGGCGTAGGGGGGCGAAACGGATGATCGCGACGCACCATCAGCAAGCAGTAGTAGATAACGGTCTACCTAGTCTCGAGCTTGAGATCGCATCGAGTAAAATACGCTTATTGCCCGGACGCGTTCTCACGCATCATCCGAAAGCCGGCTTAAATCCACTGGTGGATGCGGCCAGTTACCTGTTTTCGCTATTAGGTAAATTAAAATATCTCAAATCGTATCGCCAGTTAAACAAATTGCAACACGAATTAATTCAAGAAATCACCACCTTTCAAGAAGCCATTAGCCATCAGCATTATCACGCAGAATACGTCATGGTTTGCCGTTATGCCATTTGTGCGACCTTTGATGACATTATCGGTAATACATCGTGGGGCGCTCAAGGTCAATGGGAGCATTACTCACTGCTCGCCACGTTTAATCAAGATACGCAGCATCAAGGCAAATTCTTTACCATTTTAGAACGCGCCGTTAAAGAACCTGCGGTTTATATTGACCTCATGGAATTTCTCTACATTTGCTTAAGCCTGGGCTACAAGGGTCAATATCGTGCGACTGAGCATAGTCAATATCAGCTAGAACAAACCACGAATCAGTTATACAAACATATTCGTGCTTATCGCGGCGACTTTCACAAAACCCTCTCTCCCTCACCCTTCAAATCGCAGCGACTGATAAGAAAAGTCGCTTCTCAACCTAAAACCTCTTTACTCTTTATCTTTTTTGTCACAACCTGCATTATCATGAGTATCTTTATCAGTTTAGGCTATTTAATGGATGTTATATCGAATGACGCTTATAAACACATTACGCAAACTGAACACCCAGCTGCTCGACAAGCTGAAAAATCATAGCTTAGATGTCACCTCGCTGATTCCCATTGTTTGTTTAGTGATTATCGCTGCCTTCATTGGGATCGTAGGCCCTTATATCACCTGGGGGGATTATGCCCCCTTAGCCCCGCTTAATAAGCGACTGTACATCATCGCCTTTTTATTTCT
>SCTP01000213.1 GCA_004322325.1 Gammaproteobacteria bacterium
ATAACGATTTATTAGCTAAATGGAAAGAAGAGCTGAAGGAAGCAACCGCATCGATTCAAGATAGTGATCTGAGCGGCGTTAGTCGGACACTCGGCAAAGCAACAAGCCTCTTAAAAGGCCAGAAATATAAAAGTCGTAAGGACCTTATTAATCAGATAGATAAAGAAACAAGTTTAGATGAGCTTTATAAAATCGCTAGTGAACTTGAAGATAGATGTACGCACCGCGTTAGTAGCAAATCAAATGCTAGAGGAGAATTGTTTAAAGATATGAAAGAAGGAATGCTAACGCTGCAACCTCCTTATGATAAAGGCGCTGCTATTGATCAAATTCTGAAAAAAAGGATGGAATTTATCACAACTCAGATGACAGAGTATAAAGAATTAAAAAATGAGATGTCATTACCATTTAAGTATTGGGATGAATGTCAACAAGCCTTCAAAAACTTCAACCAACAAACTACTAATGACGAAAAAGTTAACCTATTTGCCAATTTGGAGCAGATGGATATTCATCTAGGACTTCTCTCTTTAAAGGAAAGAATCCAATCAATGTTAAACGCCGATGATCAGATTAAGCAATTGGATACAGAATTAGAAGACTTACATCAAAAATTAAAGAATCCTAACAAGAAGGATATGGATAAGTTCCATAACACATTGAGCACAATAAAACGTAACCTTTACAGAATAGAAGATAAAAGAAGCCTTAACATATTAACAAATAATAATGCTTTCTCTTCCCCGAAAGGGTCTCCAAAATCATCACGGGAATCGTCACCCTCCCCTTCAAGGAGAAACTCAAAGTAGAGATTTTAATACGCTTCGAAATACGGTATCTTTCTCTACCTTTAATGAAAAGGATCTTTATGGCTTATATTCTCGTTCTTTATTACAGCCGTTACGGCTCGGTTAAACAAATGGCGCAATTGATTGCGCGTGGCGTGGAATCCGTACCTGGGATGGAAGCAAGAATTCGAACAGTGCCGCCGGTTTCGCCAACCACCGAAGCGGTCGATCCGGCGGTACCAGAAAGCGGTGCGCCGTATGTGACGCTCGAGGATTTAAAAGATTGCGCAGGGCTTGCCTTAGGCAGTCCAACACGGTTTGGGAATATGGCAGCGCCGATGAAATATTTTATTGATACAGCGAGTAGCTTGTGGCTATCGGGTCAACTGGTTAATAAGCCAGCCACTGTTTTCAGCTCCACCTCGAGCCTGCATGGCGGGCAAGAGACCACGTTGCTGAGCATGATGTTACCTTTGTTCCACTTGGGTTTTATCTTGCTGGGCCTGCCGTATACTGAAAACGACCTGAATACAACGCAAAGCGGGGGCACGCCATACGGTGCGACGCATCATGCCGGGATGTCGGGGAAAAATCCGATAACGGATGAAGAGCAACGCTTGTGTTTTGCGCTGGGGAAGCGGTTGGCGGAAGTGGCTAGGAAATTAGTATGAAAATCAGTGTCTTTCGAAAAATAATATCAAAGTATACTCGCTTTTTATCTCGCTCAAAAAAAATTCAAGAATTACGGGAATTAAGCGATAAATTGGGAAAAATCAGTGATCAAAATACTGAACTTGCCGAGGAAGATTTGGCTAAAGTCGTAAAGGTTCTCGTTAATAAGCTAGATAAGATAGAAAACAAAAACACATTGAACGAACCCTATTCCAGCCTCTTAAAAACGCTTGCACCAAACACCTTCGAGATTCGATTCTTCCTTCAACGAGCCCAGGCTTTTACTTGTGAAACATTTAGCCTCGTCATCAAACATATTCAACATGTTCCTTACGTACAAGAGGCTCTACACCAGCTCGATCGACTCGCCGTCGCTCGTTATGAGATAGTAGGATATGTTATTCATAATCATGGAGATTTTTATCCTGCAAGCTATTATAAAGCCATTCTTGAAAATGCTGATAAAGCAGAGCAAATTGCTTTATATCTTAGCCAATTTCGTACCATGAAACTTTATAATGTCTTCTCTGAAAAGAAGTTCCAATTTTTCTGCAAGGATCCCGCAAATTTTGCATCGCTCGTTCCTCTCATCCCTCATGAAAAAGATTTTATGAACTTTCAAACAACCGTCATATTATTATCTCAAAGTTATAGAAATAATGGCCTCTTCAGGAGAATACCAGAGCCTATCCTGAAACAAATTGCGATGTGCAATAAAGGGGAACTACCAGAAAAATATCAAAATGAGGTACTGAAAAGACATTGGAAACCGTCCCAGGAAGAAGCCCCCACCCTTATTCTTCACAAATCCCCAAAATAGGGATACCATAGCTACCTCTTTTTAGTTCGGATGAGAAAAACATGGCTGTTTATTTAGTATGTGCGATTGCTGCTTTAGCAGGTTTACTCTTCGGCTTCGATACCGGCATTATTTCCGGCGCCTTATTATTCATCGAAAAAGGCTTTACCCTCACCACCGTGATGAAAGAACTCATCGTCAGCAGCGTCTTACTCGGCGCCATGGCGGGTTCACTCTGCAGCGGACAACTCACGGACCGTTACGGCCGTAAGCCTGTTATCTTAATTATCTCTAGCTTGTTCATTATTGGTACATTAATTGCCTCTTTGGCGCCTAATGTGCAAACCATCCTGATCGGACGCCTCTGTATCGGTATCGCCATCGGCATCGGTTCTTACACGGCCCCTCTTTACATCGCCGAAGTCGCCCCCTTGGAATTACGCGGTGGCCTCGTTTCGTTTAACCAGCTGGCCATCACCATTGGCATCATGTGCTCTTACTTTATTAACTACCTTTTTACCAACACCGAGGCTTCTTGGCGCTGGATGTTCTTAATCGGTATCATCCCAGCCGTCTTATTGTTTTTTGGCATGTTCTTTTTGCCCGAAAGCCCTCGCTGGCTGGTAAAGCAGAAAAAGCTGGGGCAAGCGAAAGAAACGCTGCGTTATTTACGTGCCAATGGCAATGTGGACCACGAATTGTCCTCCATTGAAAAAAGCTTATCTGTCCATCAAGCCAGCTTCTCTGAAATCATGGCGCCTTGGATACGGCCGGTGTTGTTTTTAGGCATCATGCTGGGCTTTTTGCAGCAAGTCACCGGGATTAATACCATCATTTATTACGCCCCTACTATTTTCCAAATGACCGGGTTCCAGGATACCTCTACCTCGATTTTAGCCACCGTGGGAATTGGCATCGTAAATGTGCTGGCGACGATATTTGCCGTCGTATTTCTCGATAAGCTTGGCCGTAGGGTATTACTCCTAACCGGCCTCGTCGGTATGTTCTTCAGCCTGGCCATCTTAAGTCTTGCCTTCCAGTGGAATAGTGATTCTTTACGCTGGATCGCCGTACTTTGCACCTTTACCTATGTGATCTGTTTCGCCTTTAGCCTGGGTGCGATGTTGTGGCTATTAGCATCGGAAATTTTTCCTCTCAATGTGCGCGGTATCGCAATGAGCATCGCCATATTCAGTGGCTGGCTGTGGAATTTCGTGGTCTCTGCTACCTTTTTGTCTCTGCTAAACAGCTTAGGTCCAGCGAATACTTTCATGGTCTATGCCGTGATGTGCGTCATCGGTTTTATCTTTTGTTATTACAAAGTGCCAGAAACCAAGGGTGTTTCGCTCGAAGCGATCGAGGCAAATATTCGACGAGGATTGCCGCTACGTGAAATTGGTCAGCCTATTTTCACTCCTGAATTGGCATCTGAGAATATTATTAATTAAGATAAGATATGAAAAAAATTATTACGTGGGATTTGGGCGCAACAAAATGCGCAGCGGCTGTGATTGAGTATGATCAACATCAGCAGTTATCGTGTAAAAAAACAGGTTGTGTGAAAATTCGCTCTTTGTCTTCTCTCGCTGAATTAGCCGCACACATCGAGAATAAGCTCGAGATCAACATGGCTGAAGCTGACGCCATTTGCATCGGTGCGGCAGGCCAATATGATGGCGAGTGCTTGTTTCTGGATAAAGGTTTTTCGGAGCCAGATAAGAATTATCCTTATCCCATGGATTTTGCTCGCTTGGCGAAACAGCAAAATTGGCCAGCGTTTGAAATCATCCATGATTACTCACCCATCGTCTGCGCTACGTTTACTTCCTACCTGCAGCAAACAAACAATGTGAAACGCTTAAATCAAGCTGCTATGAATCCGCATGGTCGGCGCGTGGCATTAGGGGTTGGAACCGGCATTGGTTTGAAAGACGGAGTATTATTTCCACACGGTGATTTTTGGCTGGGAACGAATGAAATGGGCCATATTGGTATCGTGGTACCACCTTTGGCTGAAAAGTATTACCAAGAACGACATGATGAATTACTTAAATTTTTGCGCAGTGAAGCGATTATTAAAGCCGATGAACCGCTAACGTTTGAAAAATTATTAGCGGGTCCAGGCATGTCGTATATTTATTCCTTTTTTGATCGTGATGCAAAAAAACAAGATTCAGAAGAAATTGGCCATTTAGTTCGTAACGGCCATTCAGAAGAAACACTAGCCACCTTCGCTTGGTATCTCGGCTTGCTGGTTGGCACCGTACAACTCACTTTCATGCCGGATGGCGGCATTTGGATGACAGGGGGCGTCGTATTAAATCATCTGGATATGTTTGATCATCCCGAGTTTTTCCTAGGCATCACCGCTTCTCCTGCTTATCTCCCGCTACGAGAACAGTTTCCGCTGGGCGTATTATGCGGCTCGGAGCATGCGTTTATGGGGGCAGCGTATTATGCGAGTAAGAGGTTGCTATAAATCTTCACCAGGCTTCCATCTCCTCGAACTTCTTATTGTCATGGCCATGATCGGCTTATTAGCCGCATTGAGCCTGCCGTTATATTCGCAATATGTCGTGCAAGAAAGACGCTTAGAAGCAGCCGCCATGTTATCTAAATTAGCGATTGCGATGGAAGAATATCACGTGGATCAGAACACCTATCAAAATGCGACTTTAGCCGCCTTGGGGTTTTCAGAAATAATTGTGGATGGTTATTATCAATTAAGCATTCCCACCGAAACGGCTGATGATTATCTACTGATGGCCACACCGCTCGGCGCACAGGCAGCAAAAGATACAGCTTGCGCATCATTGACCTTGCAGGCGAATGCGAAAAAAGGGATAACAGGGTCAGGGAAAGTGGAAGAATGTTGGTAAAAAATATTAACCGTCGTTAACTCTGCACCTGATTACGGCCAGCACGTTTAGATTTATATAAAGCTTGATCTGCCGCTACAACCAATTGTTTTACATCACGCATTTGCGGATAGCTTGCCACCCCAGCACTGAAGGTAACAAAAAATTCTGCGTTATCGGAGGTAAATCGCATCTCAGAGAATTTTTTGCGAATATTATCGCATAATTTGATACACGTTTTCGTATCAATACCCGGAAGAATCACAGCAAATTCTTCGCCCCCATATCTTCCAACCATATCGGTATTTCTAAATTGCGTACGTAAAAATTGCGCGAGTTTTTTCAATACGTAATCTCCCATCAAATGCCCATAACTATCATTAATTGATTTAAAATTATCAATATCTATCATGACAAAAGCAAGTGGCACTCCTTTCCGCTGCGCACTGGTTAATTCCAAGGATAAATGCTCTAAAATATTTGTATGATTTAATAAGCCGGTTAAACTATCTTGTGTAATATAAGAACTTAAAATATCTGCTCGCTTAGCTCGTGATCGTACAGCTGCCACTAAATGCTGTGGCAATACCGGTTTAGTCAGAAAGTCATCTCCCCCTACACTTAATGCAGATAATTGTTTTAGCCTATCTTCTTCTGAAGAAAGAAAAACAATCGGCAAACTGGTATAAAGCGGTTTCTGGCGAAGAACGGTCGCTAATTCAACCCCTGTGCATTCTGGCATATAAACATCCATTAGCAGCAAATCCGGTTGAAATTCCTCAATTTTCTCGAGTAACTGCAGAGGATAACTCAGGGTAGCCGTGATCATCCCTGCTTGATTTAAAATAAAAGCATAATATTCCGCCAGTGATGCAGAATCATCAATAATTAAAACACGATAAGATCCTTCTGTGGGTGGCTTCGCCACTTGATCAACTATTTTTACTAAATTATTTATCTCATTCGGCTTATGAACAAAAGCATAACAACCTGATCGAACGGCTTTTAAATGGGTTAATAAATCATTATTTTTAGAAGTAAAAATAAGAGGGATATCTTTCGGCCTTTCCTCATCACTATATTTTATATCCATAATAATGACTTCTGGCTTTTTTTCTTTGATAGCTTGCTGAAACTCTTGAAGATGACAAAATGATTTTAAATGATAATCTGTTTGCTCAAAAAAAATTTTTGTTTCATTAACAAAATCAATATCTTCATCTAATAAATAGATTAATTTTTTTTCTTTCTTATTTATATTTTTATCCACAAGAAAATTAGGCTCAACTAGATCATGCGATGTGGATTTCTCATCTAATTTTTTTAATAAGCATTCAATTTCTTCTTTTTGATCTTGCTTAAGATCACGACTATTTTTTTCAATCAAAATTCTTAAATAAACCTCCAATTCACGTGCTGACTGGCTTAAATCTTTATAACCATACGTACCAGACGATCCACATAAAGTATGCACTTCACGATGGAATTCTTTTAATTTTTCTTCATTCCAATATGGATATTGACGTATGTCATTCCAGCTATCTTGTAATTTTTTTATCTTAACAGGCAAATTTTTTGTATAATTAACAAAAA
>SCTP01000214.1 GCA_004322325.1 Gammaproteobacteria bacterium
CCAATGCAACACAAGGCCACTCGCTCCCACCGCCCATGCGTCATTCGCATCAATGATCTTAACGCCGAGAAGATTGGTGCCGCCTAAATCAACAGAGGACCAACTTGACCCATTGTAAGAGGCAATCACTTGACTATTCCCCACTGCAAAACCGGCATCTGCTAAACCATCGCCGTTGGTATCGAGCATGGAAACGTTGTTTAAAGCTGCTGTTGCTGAGGAAGCTGAACTCCAACTGGTACCATTCCATTTGATAATAACCCCAGCTGCCCCAACCGCCCACGCTTCTGAATCGGATACGACATAAACACCATTGAGGTTTTGAGTGGTGGGACTGCTCATGCTAGTCCAAGTCGAGCCATTGTATCTTAAAATTTGTCCATTATTACCTACTGCAAAACCAATATTCCCTGTACCATCACCGGTGGTATCAATAACATGAACGGCATTTAAATTCTGATTTGAATTATTATCGGCAGGCAATCCTGTACTCGGTGTGAGAAGCGTCCAATTGCTACCATTCCAACGTAGGATAGTGTATCGGTTATTCCCTGAAGAGCAAGAAGTCGGTTTATATCGAACTCCTACCGCCCACCCTTCTTGAGAAGAAACCATCGATACATCAACTAAATTTTGTCCTGAGCAAGCCCCTGATACGGTATTAAGTGACCAGGTTGAGCCATTCCAACGTAAGAAAATAAAATTACTACCCACCACATTACCAACTGCCCACGCATCTGCATTCGAAAGCATGCCCAGACCATTGAGGGTCGTCGCATTAGACCCTCCCGCCAGTGTGGAGAGGGTCCAGCTTTTTTCTGTCGGTTTATTCCAATGCGTCAATACAAAATTACTTCCGGAAACATTTCCCACCGCCCAACCTTCTTGCAACTGCACGTTCCACTGCAATTCGCGCTGATACTTCGGGGAAGCAATCGTTGGAATACCCGCTTGCACATCCAGCGAACATTGATACTGACCAGCCCCTGCTCCACTCGCATGGCTGGAGGCGGACGTTCCACCCGTACCGCGGGTTACGCCAATAAAAGAGTTACCAGAAATGGCCGCATAATCCATGAATTCCTTATCCACCGCAATGCGCCCAGCTGGGGCAAAACCAGAGGTACTCGCCACAGGAATCGTAGTAGCAGTGGAAGTAACAGCAGCACTTAAGTTGTCCACCGAATAAATCGGCGAGCTATTGATAGTCGTAATGGTAAATGTTCCACCACCTAAAGAAGCATTGGTAATCGCCGATGTCCCGGTGATACTCGCACAACTACTCCGCAGGGGCGTCCCCGTTAACTTCGGCATCGTCAAAAGCCGTGTACCGATTTCAACGCCTGATTCAGCATTATAAAAAGCTTTTAATCCATTTGACTGGGCGACACTCAATGCCGCGCGATTAGAAGTTAAATACGATACCATCGTGCCGACGAGGCCCATCGCTAGAATAAAAAGAACCGCAATGACGAGGAAATAGCCTCGTTGCTCCCGCTTCATCCGTTTCATGATATGCTCCGCGTTCCGACTGTTGTGACATACGACTGGGTTAAATTACCTTGAGTAAAAGAAACTGACAACACAATATAGCGCACAGCAGAAGCAGTACTCGTGATCGCACCAGGCGTATTAAGATAACTCATACTGAAACTCTGTACACCGCTCGCTAATGTCACCCCATTTCGTAGAATCGAACCACTGCTTAACTGATAATTCACGCTATTCGAATTCACGTCGACAAACGTTAATTGTGTTGATTGGATAACGGAAATATCATTCGGCGAACGAATCGTATGAATGTCATCCGCCATGCGCTCAAGCGCTAAGAAACCGTTCCAATCCGTTGTGGAAATATTTTGCGAAGTGATGAATGCTTGATAACCATGAAATAATACCGATCCCACGACGACGCTGATAATTGCCATGATGACCATGGAAGCAGTCAATTCAATGAGAGTAAAACCTGGTATCTTTCCCATCAATAATCCCCTACTTGCACTGCCAACGTCGCATTGGCTGCACCACCGACTGTCACAGTAATGGTCTTATACGCCGTATCGCTATTCCATGTGGTACAACTCACACTGGTACTCACTGAAAATCCCGATGGGGCTGAACAAGCACTCGCCGAGGGAGTGCTGGGACACGATAAAGCGGAATAACCCATTAATCGGCGCTGTTGTAAAAACCACTCGGCACAACGCCTTGCAACTTGCACGGCGACCCATTGATTGTGAATACTGGGGGTACTACGTAATGCTTGGTTAGCGCCTAATAAAATGGTCGTCATGAGTAAGCTCGTCACCACAATAAAAATGACCATTTCTATCAAGGTAAACCCCGCTTGCCTCATGCTAAACTCCCTGACCCGGTTTCCGGATTAATCTGAACGAACCGTACCCGGCTTCCATAAATGAGTCGAATACTGCTAACCGTTGAATAAGCCGTGCCTGAACTGGTATAAGGCACACCTTGCGAATTAAATACCAAAATGTTGCTAGGAAAAGGGGTGGTGATACTACTGGCAACCGTCACACTAGTACTACCGTTCGGCAGTATTATCGCTGTTCCTGCCTCATTCGCGATTTGATAAGAATTACTCGTGAGCAATACCCATCGATAACGCTGTCCCGTTGTCATGCTTAATGCTTGCGTATAGCGAATATCATCTAATACACGCCGTGCATCATAGTCTATCGTGGAAGACGTCGCGGTCCATTGCGGCGCGACCGCTACACTGAGAATGCCGATAACGATGACCACGAGAATAAACTCGATCAACGTAAATCCACCCATCGTATACCGCGTCAGTGAGGAGGTCTTCATCGGTATAATTTGATCTGGAATAGGAATTTCTGTCAATATATAAAAAGCAGAAGGATCCTGGCTATGCAGCTTGACACTTATATCAAGGAAATACGCGAACGGATAACAACCCTTTTGGCCAAGAAGCCTCCGGAAATGACTACGCATCGTTGCTGTATCTGTCTATCATCCAACGATATCTCGCTCATCCACCTCAATAAAACACAAGACGCCATCGAACTGTTATTATCAGAAACCATTCACTATGATGAAGCTGAAAACATCCCGCTGGTTCTATCCGGCATTGTTCAACAGTATACGTTAGCTTCCATCCCAACTTATTGGGTGTTATCGCCTGATTACTATCAGTTATTTTTAATTGAATCGCTGCCCGTTAAAGCAGAGGAATTTCATGAAGCCTTGAACTGGCGTATTAAAAGTTTGCTGTCTTATCCTATCAAAGAAGCGACCATTGATTATTTCAAATTACCTCCTAAAAAATCTTCACCTGATAATTTTATGATTGCGGCTATTACTGCCAAAACCAGCCAGCTCTTTAAAATAAGCAACATCATGAGAAAAAGTAATATTGAGTTAACCACGATTGATATCCCTGAACTGGCCATGCGTAATTTGACGGCACTCTATGAAACCGATGAAAAAAGCACTGCTTTCATTTACTTTTATGAACATCTAGCCATCTTAAATATCAGTTGCCAAAAAACATTATACTTTACTCGTCATATTGAACTCACTGACAACGCAGCTCAGCCGACTCATTATGAGCAGCTTTGCCTTAATATTTTACGTTATTTTGATTATTTCCAAAGCCAATGGCGCCACCCTAGTCCTAATCGTATTTTCATTGGCTCTGAAAAAGAGAATACGGCTGAAATAGCTAAAATACTTTCTCAAAATTTATCACTCTCCGTGGAACCTTTTGTATTCAAATCAGTCGCATTAGATGCGAGCAAATTACGGTTATTAGAAAAAAAATACTTACTCTCTTTTGGCGGTGCTTTACGCGAGGAGCAAAATCATGCTACGCCAGGAAATTAATCTTTATCGCTCGTTTTCACCCACTTCCTCAGGTGAAGTCATCTTAACGTGGCGACGTTTTGTATTGAGCCAGGTATTTCTGATAGTGATGCTATTTTTACTGTATTTTTCTTCTTTGTGGCAGCTACATTCTCTCAAGAAAACTGTGGTAGAAAAAAAGAATCAATTAACAGCTCTACAAAGCAAGTTCGAGAAAATTAAAAATACTTATCCTCAGCTTTTTTTCTCTCAGGATATAACGAATGTCATGTCCAAGTTACAAGAAGATTTAGCTGCAAAACAAAAAATTTTAGAATCCGTTACTAATCAATCACCGTTTTCACAAAATTTATTAGCGCTATCCCGTACCATCGCCGCTAACGTCTGGTTAACAGATATTCTCCTCGCAGAAGGAGGATATGCGATCACCTTAAAAGGAAAAAGTATTGGCATGGGAAATTTGCAAATTTTTTTAGATAACTTATCCCATGATAAAACCTTTTCTGGTTTTAATATTAGCGCAAACAATATTGAAAATACTGGTAAAAGTGCTGATAACACGATGCTTACCTTTGAGATAGAGATGAATAAAAAATGAATGAATGGTTGATATCGTTAAGAAACTGGTACGAACCTCGTCCATCACGTGAACGAGTCTTAATTCTTTTTCTAGGATGGGCTATTGTCTATGCCTTGTTTTATTTTATTTTCTTTTCTCCCCTTGATAAAGAAAGTAAAGCACTCCACGAGACCCTTAAAACAGAAGAGGATACGATTACAAACTGGGAAGTGCAAATTGCCGCCTTAAATAAAATCGCCACCACCCCACTTTATAAAAAATGGCAGCAACAAAATAAATTATTTGTTAGTTTGCATCAGAAATATAAAAATTTGTTAAAATCATCTTCCACTAAACAATGGCAAGATATTATTAAAACTGTTTTACAAGCGCAAACGAATATCACGTTAGTGCAAATTAAAGATTTTCCCGAAGTAGTTTATAATCCAGCTAATCTGCCTATTTCTTCGACCACTTTATATGAACAACGATTACTAGTCGTTATTTTTAGTAATTATTTCGATACCATTGATTATATCCAACACTTAGAATCGCTATTACCCAATATTCATTGGAATAGTTTAAACTATCAAGTGACTCAATACCCGGTAGCGAAAATCGAAATGGAGTTTTCGATCTTTTATGATAAATCGAATGCTTGATCGAGTGATGGTGGTCGTGTGTTGCCTACTCTTCCCTTTCTTGCTGGGTGCCAGCACGATGATAGACCCAACACGTCCTCCGGGTACCCTCTTCAATCCAGCCGGTACGGATTCCTCGGCAGGTAGTTTAACGGTGAGCGCTATTTTTATTTATCCTAATTACCGTGTCGCCATTATTAATGGCCGGCCTGTGATGGTCGGAGACCATCTAGGTGATTTTACTATTACCTCTATCATGCCATTTACGGTAGAATTAATAGGTTCGCAAAACAATCAGGAAGTGTTACCGTTAGTGGCCACCGTAAAACAGGAAAGACCATAGAAAGGATGCAAGCTATGTATTTCAAGCAAAAAAGATGGATGATGCTATGGATCATGCTGCTGAGTTTACTTTCCAGTTGCCAAACCCTTCATCCCAAACATCCTACCTCTATCCAGCAAAGTAAAGCCGTTCTCGAAGACAGCATCGCGATAGATAAATCACTCTCACCTTCCTCCGCGCCGCGCCACTATTCTACCCCTGCGAATGTAAATGCAGCGATGTTGCCGCCTTTATCACGCTACGTCACTCCACCGAAAGCCGAATCACCGCGCTTTGATGTAACAGCGAATAAAGTACCGGCAAAAGAATTTTTTATGGGCTTAGTCGCAGGAACCTCCTACAACATGATCGTGCATCCTGAGATTAATGGCACCATTTCGCTTTCGCTTAAAAATGTCACCATCAAACAAACGCTCGAAGCGATTAGAGATATTTATGGATATGAATATCGTCGTACCTCTTATGGCTATGAGATATTACCCGCTCGCTTAGAAACACAAATCTTCCATATCAATTACTTAGACGTCCAACGTACCGGCCGATCTTACACGCAGCTCACCACAGGCCAGATTAGTAATAAAGTGGGTACGACATCGATTGGCGGCGCTGGCGGTACAGCGACCCCGGGTACGCCTCTCACGCCTGGCTCCTCCAGCACATCGGATGGATTAGGCACGATTAGTAGTATTGAAACACGTTCTGAAATGCGCTTTTGGAGAGACGTGGAAAAATCAATTCAAAATCTGATCGGGGTTGGGGATGGACGAAGTGTCACGGTCAATGCTCAAGCAGGCATTGTTGACGTACGTGCTTATCCTATCGAATTACATCGTGTCGCTCGCTATATTAATACCTTACAATCCAGCTTGGATCGACAAGTCATTCTTGAAGCGAAAATTTTGGAAGTCGACCTGAATGATCAGTATCAAGCCGGCATTGACTGGGGCGTCTTAGCCAACGTCGCGTCTAACCAGCTCAACGGTACAGGGAATAATGATGCGGGTATAGGGCAAGCCGGCAGCAGCGCTTTTCCCGATACCGATTTATCACAATTACAGGGTATTTTCGCGGTTAAAGTAAATGGTAATTTCAAAATATTAATTAACTTACTGCAATCACAAGGTAACGTACAAGTCTTATCGAGTCCGCATATTTCAACTGTTAATAATCAAAAAGCCGTGATTAAAGTGGGTTCCGATGAGTTTTTCGTCACGGCTGTTTCAACCTCTAACACGATTATCGGCACGAATACATTACCTTCTCAAGATGTGTCGCTAACGCCTTTCTTTTCCGGCGTTACCTTAGATGTCACCCCTGAAATTAGTAGCAAAGAGGAGGTGGTTTTACATATTCATCCCAGTGTCAGCTTAGTTACCCAGCAAAATAAGGTGATTGGTCTGGGTGCCAGCTCAACCGGTGCGCCCAATAACCTCAATTTACCGCTTGCCTTCAGTACCATACGCGAGTCAGACAATATTGTTCACGCGAAAAACGGCCAAGTCATCGTCATTGGCGGTCTCATGCAAAATAGTACCAATGAAATCGTGGTGTCGACACCATGGCTCGGTAATATTCCTTTCTTAGGTACCTTATTCCGTCGTACCAAGCAAACTTCTGTTAAATCAGAATTAGTCATCTTGCTGCGTCCTGTTGTCACGACTAACCGTATTATGATAAATAAAATGGAAAATGAACAAAAAACATTCCAGATCCTCAAGCGTCCTTTCCATGAAGGATCATTGCCTCAGGTATTTGGGAACGAAGGAGAAAGGAACGATGACTAGAAGGAGCTTAATATGTACCAAGACTTTTTCCAATTAGAAGCATTACCTTTTAGCTTAACACCGAATCCTTCTTTCTTTTGTCAATTAAAAGGGCATCAAGAAGCATTGAATACCCTGCAATTTTGCATCCACAGTGATGAAGGATTTATTAAAATCATTGGCGAGGTAGGTTCCGGAAAAACGTTACTCTGCCGAAAACTACTCGAAAATTTAGAAAGTGAGTATATCACGGCTTACATTCCTAATCCTGATTTAACCCCGTTGGAATTACGCAAAGCCTTTGCACGTGAAATTGGCTTAGACCCTTCCCTTTCTCACGATCAACATGAGCTCTTAACCGTTATTTATCAACATTTAATTTCACTCTATGCGGCTGGAAAAAAAGTGATTCTTTTAATTGACGAAGCTCAAGCCTTAAGTGACGATAGCTTAGAAACTGTCCGCTTACTCACCAATTTGGAAACTCAGCATTCCAAATTATTACAAGTCGTATTATTCGGTCAGCCTGAATTAGATGAACGTTTGAATAAACCGCATTTACGTCAATTAAAACAACGGATTACTTTTTCTTATCGTTTACCCTTAATGAATCGTGATGATTTA
>SCTP01000215.1 GCA_004322325.1 Gammaproteobacteria bacterium
TCTTGCGCCTGTACTGTTCCTCATATTTTCAGGTTCATTAGCTCTATTAGCCGCAAGTAGTTTGCAGCGAGTATCAACTTCAAATTTGCTTCTCAGCATAAATGATAGCTCCGCCTAACATTTTTTTAAGAAGAGAATCATGAATCTTAAAGTAAACTTGATGAGCTTTGTTAAAAAGAGGTTGACCAAATTTTTCAATTACTTCATTTTTATTGGCCAATAACTTATTTAATAAATCGGAATACCATTTGATGTAATTATCAGTGATATCAATTAGTTCTGTTAAATGCCAATGAGTTTTACGAAGTAGTTCTTTTATTTGGTTAATTTTAATTGGCTTAAATGGAGTTGTTTCTTTATTACCTTCTCTATACAAAGGAGTACGCAGGCTTATTAAAGGGTCAGAATAATCAAAGATGGCTATTTTTGAGTGTGATTTTGCGATATCAGCTAGCGATAGCAAGGCAGATGTTTGATCATGAAAAGCATAAAAAGAATTGAATAAGCAGATTAAATCAAATGTTCTATCATCAAAAACTTGTTTAGCATTATTTACATCTGCAATATGAAATTCTAGGGAAGGATAATGTTTTTTTGCATGTAGAATTGAGTTTGTTTCTATATCTATACCAATAACATTTCCCCAATGATTTTCTTTGATAAAAAAAGCAGTTCCTCCTAGGCCGCAACCTGCATCTAAAATAACTTGATGTTTATTTTTTGGAAATTTGCTCATTACTTGAATAATGGCTTCAGTTTCGCCAGGATGGGCATAATCACCGTTTCTAAGAAAGGAAACTAGTCGCTTTCCTTGGTAACTTCTCAGACTTATAGTAGATTTGTTTTTTGCCATTTTATCCTCTTGTTTAGAAATTCAGGGTTTTTTCCGGATGTTTTGGTCTTTTCGATTCTATAGCATGGCTCTAACCCTAATGAACACACAAGATAAACATTTTGGGGTTGGTTGTAAATGAAAAATAGGAGTGATTCTAATAAAAAATTAAGGAGGATTGGATTATGAGGAGATAAATTAGATATCAAATATAAATTTTAACTTAATTTTAGGAGAATAATGATATGAACTTCAAGAAAATATGTAAAAAATCTATTCGTAAATCGAAAGGGTATATTAGCGCCATATGTGGCTAATATCTAACCAAAATCGTGTGTTTGATATAGCAGTATATTGAGCACACGATTCTAATTTTAAATCAATTCGGAAGTAATAATATGGAACTAACAGAGAAAGATTTTAAAGTATTTCCAAAATTTAGGCATAATTTGTGGACTTCTTATGAAGATGTTCCTGATATGACATGTTTAACAGTAAGTCATGGTGTCTATGAAGTGCCAACAGAAGAAGCAAGTAAATTTTTAAAAATCCGATCTTTTTGTACCGGATATAATAATATTGTAGGTATTGCTGAAAAAAGTAAAATACCGATTGATGAGATCCAGTCAATAGTTGATTCATTAATAGAAATAGATGCGCTTCACTTACCATTTAAGCCATTAGAAATACTAACTAAGCAAGAAATTATATATACTCTTGATGCCGCCACAAAAATATGGTCAGAACAATTATATGATACACATATTAGTCGAGATATTTTTCTGGGGAAGACTAGTAAAAATGTGGTAATTGGTTGGCTATTAGAAACATACCATTATGTGAAGTCTTTTCCTGATGCGTTAGAAATTGCATCGAATCATGCTGGGGGGAAACTTAAAGAAATTCTTATCGAATATACAAAACAGGAAAAAGGCCATGAATGGTTTATCTTACAATCCTTGTTAAAAGCTGGATTATCAAAACAGGAAATAGAGAATAGTATTCCTTTAATTTCTACTCGAACTATTGATTTTCTTTTTAAAGAACTATTTTCTCTCGAGCCTTGTGCTGTACTTTTGGTTGCGCGTATTATTGAGGCAGAAGATTTTGATGTAAATTCTGCAAATGAAGTGGCAAAAATACTTTATGAAATACATGGATTTCCTATTGATATGCTAAAGTCGTTTTTTGATCATGTTGAAGTGGATAGTAAGCTTGGACATCATCAACTGTTGGAAAATAATCTGAAGCTATTGGAAGAGATTAACCCTTGTAGATTGCACGATATTGTGAATAAGCTACATGACATTAAGCATGCTTTTGATTTACAAAAGCTTGAAATAAAAGATTATTACGACAAAATAGGTAATTATTTGCCCAGACAATATGTGGATTTTTTTGCTATATAAGAGGATCAGGAGGGAATATGTTTTGTTCTTAATTAGAAGCTATCTCCAACATGGCATTTCGTCATTGCAAGGAGCATAGCGGCGCGGCAATGACACATTAACAAAAGGAAATGGTATGAAAACACTTGTTATTTCAAAACAAGAAATCCCTCACTTATTATCGATGTCAGAGCTAATCGAGGGAATACGAAAAGCCTATATCACTTATTCTTCAGACAAAACGATTAAGCCTCAACGGATAACATCCCAAATTAATGAAGCCTCTATTGTCATCAATATGCCAGGATATTTATCCGGTTCATCCATGATGACAGTGAAAGTTAACGCTAAAGTTCTTGCTAATGCATCAATTGGGTTACCTTTTTTGATGGGAACAATTCTTTTGATAGATCAAAAAAATGGCCAGTT
>SCTP01000216.1 GCA_004322325.1 Gammaproteobacteria bacterium
ATTATCCAAAAAAGCACGATCATGACTCACGAGTAATAGGGTCCCTTGATATTCGCAAAGCAAGGCTTCCAATAATTCTAATGTTTCAATATCCAAATCATTTGTCGGCTCATCTAACACCAACAAATTAGCCGCTTGACTAAACAAGCGTGCCAGTAATAAACGATTACATTCACCGCCTGATAATGCTTTCACGGGTGTTAATGCACGTTGCGGTGTAAATAAGAAATCGCCTAGATAACTAATAATATGACGCTTGCTGCCATTTATTTCTATCGTATCACTGCCTTGCACCACATTTTCAGCCACGGTTTTTTCTAAATCAAGCGCAGCGCGCAATTGGTCGAAATAAGCAATTTTTAATTTCGTTCCTAGTGTGACTGTGCCTTGTTGTGGTGTGATATTGCCTAATAAAATGTTTAATAACGTCGTTTTACCCACACCATTCGGACCAATTAAGCCAATACGATCTCCACGCATGATGCGGATAGAAAAGTTATTGATAATAATATGATGCGTAACATGCTCCGCTTTAATCACCAAATGCCCCGATTTTTCCGCTTCACTTACATTAAATGAAACGGTACCCTGTACTTCCCGACGTCGAGCACGTTCTACACGCATGGCTTCCAATGCACGTACGCGGCCTTCATTGCGTGTACGGCGCGCTTTAATCCCTTGCCGAATCCATTTTTCTTCTTGCGCTAATTTCTTGTCAAAATCCGCATTCTGTTTTGCTTCAGCGTGTAGCATTTCTTCTTTACGACGTAAAAAATTAGCATAATCGCCTGGCCACGAAGTTAATTGACCCCGATCTAATTCAATGATGCGTGTGGCTAAGCGCTGTAACAATGCGCGATCGTGCGTAATAAATAATAAACCAATCTGACAATCAATTAATTGTTCTTCTAGCCATTGAATCGCTTCAATATCAAGATGGTTTGTTGGTTCATCTAGCAATAACAAATCGGGAGAAACCACTAATGCTCTTGCAAGTGCAGCTCGACGCTGCCATCCGCCAGATAATTCAGCGACTTTCAAATCAGGATTTAAGTCTAATCGACTCAGTACCGTTTTGATTTCTTGCTCAAAATGCCAACCATTGCAAGCATCAATTTCATGTTGTAACTGTTCTAATTTTTTTAAATCTTCTTGAGTATGATTGCCGGCTAATTTTAATGTTAGATCATGATAAGCAGCGAGTAATTGTCCTGTTTTTGCCAAACCACTGGCAACATAGTCAAAAATAGTACCTGAAATAGAGGGAGGTAATTCCTGCGCAAGCCTCGCTAAACGCAAATTAGGTTGACGCCATATCTGGCCGCTATCCGGTAATAATGTGCCTTCGATGATTTTTAATAACGATGACTTCCCTGCACCATTCCGGCCGATTAAACAAACACGTTCTTTTGCCTCGATTTGCAGTTTTACGTGATCAAGTAAAACATCGAGACCAAAGGCGAGAGAGAGGTTGTCTAATGTGATTAAGTGGCTCATGGGATGCAATTATAGGGTAGGATGGGGCGTTTGCAAGTCTTTATCAATTATGGCATCATTTTTGGCTTTCACGTCCTCAGTATTCCATCATGACATCAGCCCAAGAAATATTACGTACGATATTTGGTTATAACGAATTCCGCGGCAACCAAGCCGCGATTATTGATAACGTGATTCAAGGCCACGACGCGCTCGTCTTGATGCCGACGGGTGGTGGCAAGTCATTATGTTATCAAATTCCCGCGATGGTACGGATGGGTGTGGGTATTGTGGTATCGCCACTCATTGCCCTCATGCAAGATCAAGTGGAAGCTTTATTACAATTAGGCGTGAAAGCCGCTTTTTTAAATTCCAGTCTAGAGGCGGATCAGGCATGGCGGATAGAGCAAAAATTAGTCGATGGTCAATTAGATTTATTATACGTCGCTCCCGAACGATTACTGACTCCCCGCTTCTTACAATTACTCGAACAAACCCCGCTCGCCTTGTTTGCGATTGATGAAGCACATTGTGTATCGCAATGGGGACATGATTTCCGACCAGAATATGTGCAGCTCTCGCTGCTCCACGAGCGTTTTCCAGACGTGCCGAGAGTGGCTCTCACCGCCACGGCTGATGAACCCACGCGACGTGAAATTATCGAGCGATTAGGTTTAACCGAGGCTAAGCAATTCACGTCCAGTTTCGATCGCTCCAATATTCATTATCGAATTGTCCAAAAACAAAATCCGCGTGAACAATTGCAACGTTTTTTAGAAACGGAGCATCCAAATGATGCTGGCATTGTATATTGTTTATCCCGAAAACGTGTGGAAGAAACCGCCGCGTGGTTGCAGAGTAAAGGGTGGAATGCTTTTCCTTATCACGCGGGTTTAAGTAATGCCATACGACAAGAAAATCAGCAGCGTTTTATCCGCGAAGAAGGGAATATTATTGTGGCAACCGTCGCATTTGGCATGGGGATTGATAAACCAAACGTGCGGTTTGTGGCACACTTAGATTTACCGAAAAGCATGGAAGGTTATTATCAAGAAACAGGACGGAGTGGGCGAGATGGCTTACCAGCCAATGCGTGGCTTGCTTACGGCTTAAGTGATGTCATTACGTTGCGGTACATGCTCGATAGTTCCGAGGCAGATGAGCAGCATAAACGGTTGGAGCGGCGTAAGCTTGAAGCATTGCTAGGTTTTTGTGAAACCACCTTATGCCGACGCCAAGTATTGCTTCATTACTTTGGTGAATCGTACACAGCTCCTTGTCATCGTTGCGATAATTGCCTAGAACCGGTGGCGACATGGGACGGAAAAATTGCTGCGCAAATGGCTTTGTCGTGTGTCTATCGTACGGGGCAGCGTTTTGGTGTGAGGCATTTAATCGATGTATTGTTAGGCAAATTAACACCGCAAGTGCAGCGTTTTTTTCATCATAAAGTGTCTACGTTTGGGATTGGCCAAGACTACAGTGAATTGCAATGGCGCAGTATTTATCGGCAATTAGTCGCAGCTAATTTATTAACCGTTGATATGAGTGGCTATGGCAGCCTGCGATTAACAGAAAAATGTCAACCGTTATTACGCGGAGAACATACAATTGCTTTACGCAAAGATCCAGAAGTCTTCAAGAAAAAAACGAAAACATCTATTAAGCGTGAGCAAAAAACCGATGTCGTGCCGATAGATCATTTATGGCAGGCATTAAAAAATAAGCGGTTAGAATTAGCAAAAGAACAAGGTGTGCCTCCTTATATTATTTTTCACGATAGTACCTTAATAGAAATGCACGCCAAGCAGCCCAAAACGCTGGATGAATTTGCTGGTATGACAGGGGTGGGTGAGCGAAAGTTACAGCGATATGCCACTGCGTTTATCCAGATAATCTGTGAGTACCAAAGTTAGGTTATAATAAAAGAATAGTGGCGATTAATAAGGAAATCCTATGAAAATCAAATGGTTGATAATGACATGGCTTGCTTCCTTAGGATTGTTTACTGGTTGTACTCCCGTTCCATTGTCTCCTTGTCAGTCTCGTCCTCAAGTCTATCCTGAATGCCAACGCCATCGTTGCACACGTGATCATTCGTGTGGTAACTACTGGAGAACCACTTGCTACCCGGCTTGTAATGAGACAGGAGCTGATTTTTGTAGAAAGTTGATTAAGAAATAGACATTTTAGGATGTGTGTGATAGTAGTAGAGATAGCTGTGCATTACATGGATCGTAATAGGGTGAAAAGATGATGCTACGCCAAGCCAAGTTGGTTTTCTTCTATAGCCTCATTTTACTTTGCTGCCTCCTGGTAGGTTGTTCAAAACCGTCAAAAACCATTCAAATGGGATATAACCCCTGGATTGGGGATCAACCCATTGTTATAGCACAAGAGAAGGGCTTCTTCAAAGACGAGGGAGTTGATGTAAAAGTTCATTATTTTACCGCCCTCTCTGATGTGATGACGAATTTTGCTGAAAATAAGATTGACGTCATGCTTTCCACTTTAAATGAAGCTTTATTACTTGTTGATAAGGGGGAAAAACTTAAGATTATATCATTAGTGGATTATTCAAATGGAGCAGATGCGATTATTGCAAAAAAATCTATTCGATCCATTCGAGATTTAAAAGGTAAAAAAATTGGTGTTGAAATAGGTTCCATTTCCCATTTTACTGTGCTGAAAGCCCTCAAACAAGCCAACATAAGTAGCAATGATGTCACCTTGGTGAATTTGTCCGTGCAAGAAGGGATGCAAGAATTTAAGAAAGGATCACTTGATGCGCTTGCAAGTTGGTCACCTTACATGGATCAAGCCATTCAAGAAGGTGGTCATGTCATTTTTTCTAGTCGGGACATACCAGGAGAAATTATTGATGTGATTGTCATCCGGCAAAGTTTGCTGGATGAAGATCCTGAAGCCTGTTATAAAATTATTTCAGCTTATCTTAAGACACTAGCTTGGTTTGATAAGAATATTAATGAAGGATTGGAAATTATTTCAAAATCAATTAAAACAATAACAATAGCTGAACTGAAGGAGCAATTGAAAGGAGTTAAATTAACAGGTCTCTCAGATAATTTAGTGGCTTTTGGTACACCACAGGCAAAAGGAACAATTTATTCTGCTACACAATCCTTTGCGGATTTTCTTTTAGAACAGAAATTAATAGCCAATCCTATAAACACTGAGGAAATCATTTATCCAAACTTTATATGGGAATACCAAAAACAATATGCTATCAATTCGCAATAGTATAACCTATAAGCTTTTTATTTATATTTTCAGTATTTTTATCGTATTATTAGTTTCTTTTGCTTATGTTAATTATTATTTAACACGAGCTCGTTTGTATAGTCGCCTTGAGCTGCAAACCGAAACGCTATCGGAAGGGTTAAGCCATGCAGTTGAAGGATTTTTAGCATCCAATAATATGTATGCGATTCAACGTTTATTGGGGAATTTAGCAGCATCGAAAGAAGTTATTTCTATTTCCGTGATTAATCGAGATCACATTATTTTAGCAGATTCTGATCCTAAATATATTGGTCAGCGTGTTGACGATCCTCTTATTATAGAAGTGTTAAAGAAAGAAAAAAATATGATTCGTTACATAGACACTAGTGATAATAAAAAAGTGTTATTACTTATCAGACCTTTATATGGAAATCTGTACTCCTCATTATTAAGGTCGGCGGTAGTGGGGGTCGTATATGTAAAAATGAGCACCGAATCAATCAATGAAAAAATTAATCAAGACTTTTTATTTAATTTGTTGCTTATTATAATGGCCACCATTGGGGTGGTTGTTTATACCGTCGTTGTTTCAAGAAAATTGTTAATTAACCCCATAAAAATGATTGAACATTATGCTCGTTTAATTGCTAATGGAAATTTTGATGTAAAAATACCTAAAATGTCCAACGATGAATTTGGTGATCTTGCGAAGCATTTAAATGAAATGACAGAAAAAATTATTGCTGCCAAGCAAGCAATTCAGTTATCAAGGCAAGCAGGTATGGCTGAGATTGCGACGGGTATATTGCATAATGTTGGGAATGTATTGAATAGTATTAATGTGTCAGCTAGTTTGTTGAAAAAAAGATTAACAGAGTCGCCCCTCGGCCGTTTGCAAGATGTGTCACAATTGATGCAAGAGCATAATGCTGATATTGGTACTTATTTGACGACCGATCCAAAAGGCAAACATTTACCATCATATCTCAAAGAATTAGCCAATTACTGGCAGGAAGAATGCCAATATTCGTTAGAAGAATATACAACATTACTAAAGAATATTGAGCATATTAAAGAAGTAATTTCTATGCAACAATCTTTAGCTGGTTCAGGGGTGGCAATGGAATCGTTAAACTTGGCTGAAGTGGTAGATGATGCGATTAAAATAAGCATGATTGATTCTTATTCAAGCGATATTAAAATTATCAAAGAATATGATGGAGTAGAGACTATTTATACTGATAAGAATAAAATTCTACAGATTATTATTAATCTTATTAAAAATGCGAAAGAAGCTTTATCGTCTAGCCAGGAAGGCGAAAAATGTATTCTTGTGCGGATTAAACCCGCCGATGGGAATACCGTGAAAATCCAAGTTAGCGATAATGGAATGGGTATTATGCCGGATCATCTTGCGAATATTTTTTCGTATGGATATACCACTAAGAAAACAGGGCATGGATTTGGGCTGCACTCTTGTCTTTTTACGGCGAAAGAATTAAATGGTAACTTGGAGGTGGCAAGTGAGGGGCTAAATAAAGGCGCGACCTTTACGTTGATCATTCCATTGGGGAGTAAAAGTTAGAAGGGTTATTTTAAAGCGTCAATTACTGTTTTGCTGATCTTTTCTAAAGTTTGTATGGCATTATTATAATCTTGTACAGATATATCATCATAAACCATGGTTTCAATAAATTCTTGATAGCGTGTTTTCCAGGAAGATTTATTTTTTAATGTATCCAATGATTTTTGAATTTCAAAGCTGGGATCAGCTGAGTATTCAGGATGTTGAGTTTTAAATTGTTGAGCATCATAATTAATAATTGTTTTGGCTAACTTAAAAAAATTATCATTAATTTTATCAGCGTGTTTAATAGCATTCAAGTCATAAACATGGCGTACTAAAGTTGGATCGTCGTAATGATATTGACGCTCAATGGCCATAACGCGGCGAGTAAGGCCTACCCATTTTTCAATAGCTGTTTCGTCTATCGATATGCAGTGTGTTGAGGTTGGTTCGAATAAGGCGGGTATTTTCAAGGTATTTTCAATTAATGTTTTAATAAATAAATTTTCAGTAGCGAGACGAATATCGGATAAGGTGAATTCTAGCAAAATATGGGGTCTTAAGATGGTTTGAGTAGAAAAAGAAGAAGGGTAGTGCAATTCAATACGTGAATATTTGCCATTATTTCGTGCGGCAGTTTCGCCTATCTTAAGATCAAGAAATTCTAAAGCAGACATGATTTGTGATCGGAATTGTTTTAATTCTTTAAAAAAACGGGTATTGCTGAAATTTTTGTCTGTTTGTTTGCTTTGAATTTTGAAGTCCACGTCTTCTGACATGCGTTTTACCAGTTTATGGCCTTTTGCTAAGCAAGTGCCGCCAGCGAACACTAATCGGAAATATTCGTTTTCGACGTTAGAAAGAGCATGAATCACGCGGGTGACGTGATAGTCTTTTTCGATAAACGCTTCTTGTAGAGCAATATGCTGTCGTGTTGCTGAAATTAAATCTTTTAAATCTTTTTTATTTAGCATTGATATTTTTCTCGAATAGTAGTTGATTGTTTCTATAACCGATACGACGTCGACAACGACTTTTAAGTTTTATGATATTTTTCACCGGAACTTGGGTGGATTTACCTTCGTTATAAGCTTTTTCAGCGCTACCAGGTTCAAATGAAATACCTAAACGTTTTAGAGCTTCTCGAAACGCAGCATCAGTACCATTTTTTATAAGAGGGATGTCTGTAAATTTAGATGTGTAGGCTTTTGCGTAAATACCTGAGCCTATTTTTACTAATTTCTTTTTCTTGATCAGAGAGCTTAAAGCACGGCTTACCTGTCTATATGACCCAATATCGTTCAAATCCTTACGCAATAAAATGTTACTGCGTATCGACTTTAATCGATTAAGTGCTTGATATTCGATACTTTGTTCATATTTTACTTTCATGGATAGATCGCCAATTTAGGACATATAATTTAGTATAACAGGTAAAATTTAATCGTCAATATAAGACATATAATTTTATTAACTATATGTATTATAATTGATTATTAATTTTTCCAATTCAACGCACCTCATTTTTGCATAGCCGATTACATTGCTGATAACCCACAAGTAATTAAATACTATTCCAGGATCAAATTCTGTTGGGCTAGCGTTCATGGCAAAAGAGATAAGAGCATCGATTTGGTTAAGAGAAGAAATGAGGTCATCCAGGGAGGGTTTGAGGCGGGAAGTGGTATCCATTATTAAAGCTCCTAGTTAATTTTTTGAGTTTCCAGTATCAATTTTCCCCAGACAATGGGGGTCAGGAGCTCAAAACCGTAACTAGCAGACGGCTGGTTTATTTCCCTTAACGGGTCTTGTATTCACCAACTCCCGACCATGCTTAACATGCGATATAAAATACCGCTATATCGGGAGCGGCATTCTGCTAGTTAGGTGTATTTGAGCACCACGGCGAAAGATACCGTGAGTTTTAGTATGTGTCAATCATCATCTCACCCAAAGCGGCACTTGCGCAGCAGCTGCTTTTAACCTTTTCGCATGAACTCTGGCATTTTCATCAAACTTTTCCAACCATCGCCAAAAAGTCTTCCCATGATGCATGGCTTTCGTATGACACAATTCATGCAATAACACATGCCGCATTAATTCAGGCGGTAAAAATAACAGCTTACAGCATAGACTAATATTGCCACTGCTAGAGCAACTGCCCCAGCGACTACTATTATTGCGAATAGTAAGATTTTTAAAAGTAAGCTGGGTTTCTTGGGCAAGCAGAGTCAGGTGCTGAGAAAGATGTACTTGCGCGATTTCTTTTAGCCATTGCCGGAGTTTCTTTAAACACTGTTGCTCATTAGCAATATCACCCATGATCGTTAGCTGTTGGCTAAGGTTAGTGAATAAAGCTATTTTCTTCTGCAAGGTGGGTAGGTAGGAGACATTCCACGTTTGATTAATTGCGTGAAGTGGTATGGCTGCGGGTAAACGACTAGCGCTTTGTTCTTTCTGAGCGTCATAAACATGCCGATTTTTTTCTATCCATTTTTGTTTCTGCTGAATGAATTGTTCAATCGCATCCTGCGTTAATCGCTTCTTGGCAGGAATAATCACTTCCAAGCCTTGATGAGATAATCGTAATTGAAGATATTTAGCTTTTTTGCTGATGCGTAATTTATAGTCAGATGGCGTCATAAAAAATATCGTTTGATGGCTTTCATTTGTGTTACCCGATATGATATTACCAATTGCCTAATATTAGCTAGTGAGTTCGCAAAATGAGTATTTTATTAGAAACCGAAAGATTAATTCTTAAAACCATTGAACTATCTGATTTAGATAATCTGGTGGCATTACGCTCCGATCCTGAGGTTATGAAATATATCAGTCAAGGCGAAATTCAAACTAAAGAAGAAGTTGAGACTTTTATGGCAAAAGCCATTCCTTATCATGAAAAGCATGGGCTTGGTTTTTGCTCCGTGTTTGAAAAGGAAAGTAGTATTTTTGTTGGACAAGCAGGGCTTTTCCACCTTGGGTATGATGATACACGATCTGATATCGAAATCGGTTATCGATTGCATAAAAAATTTTGGGGTAAGGGCTATGCGACTGAATTAGCGAAAGCCTTGATTCAGTGGGGATTTGAGCATTTATCTATTAAAAAACTCGTTGCGGTAGCGCATCCAGAAAATAGAGGATCGCAACGGGTGTTAGAAAAAGTAGGCATGTGGTATGTAGGAAAAACGAAGTATTATGATAATGAAGTGTTGTATTATGAAATCTATAAGGACGATTTAATTGAATTGGTTCCGTATAATAAAGAGTGGCCAACCTTAGCTAAATTAGAAATCGAAAGACTACAAGAAATTCTTCCCAAAAATCATGTTATCGATATCCAACATGTTGGCAGCACGGCGATACCAGGTTTATCCGCCAAATCGATTATTGATATTCAAATTGCAACGGATTCACTCACGACAATTAAACCAATAGCCATTGAAGTGCTAAAGTCACAAGGGTATGAATATTGGGCAGACAATCCTGATCCAGAACGTTTGTTCTTTGTAAAAGGAATGCCGCCGTTTGGGGAAAAACGTAGCCATCATGTACATATTGTTGAGTCTACTTCGAAGCATTGGCAAGAGAAAATTCTTTTTAGAGATTATTTAATTACACATCCAGAGATAGCACAAGAATATGAAAATTTAAAAAAAGAATTAGCACAACAGCACACACATAATCGTGAAGCGTATACAAAGGCGAAGACAGAATTTATTCAAGCGATATTACAAAAAACTAAGTCCTAATTTTCGCAAATACAAGCGAGCCAATCAATAGAAAAATCATGGTATAAACAGCAAATGGAGCATGTTGAAAAGTGTAGATTTCGAGTATAACAAAAAGGCTAAGACATAATACGAGTGATAATATAACAAGTGATTTTTTAGCTTGCGTTTTATCCAGTATTTTAAGATGGCCGGCGTTGACGGCAGCGTAAATTAATAAAAATGCACCACTTCCCATCATGGCAATGCCAGAAAGATCAAAGAATAGGATAAATAGAATCGTTAACAAAGTAGTGATTAATAATCCTCCTGTTGCATTTTTCCATTCACGTCGTTCAAATGCTTCTGGCAATTCGCCATCGCGGGCAATCATATAGCTAACATTGGCAGCACCAAAAAGGGTCGCATTAATTGCAGAGGCGGTTGAAAATAATGCGGCAATGGCAATCAGTTTAAAT
>SCTP01000217.1 GCA_004322325.1 Gammaproteobacteria bacterium
ATTTTATTTGCGGGTTAACTAAAGGAACAATTGTTTTACCTCACCATGATAATATGTATAAATTGCTTTGTGAGTATACAAAAAATATCCACAATGCTATCAAATCTCCACATGGTGGAGTTACGCATTTAGAGGTTATTTTATCAAAAAACAAGCAACTTTATTTTATTGAGATTGGGCATCGATCTCCAGGTATTTTAATTCCAGCTATGTATAAGAAATTTCTCAAAATTGATACCGAGATTATCCTAAATTCCGTTGAAATTTGAAGAGTGGCTCCGATGAGGATACATTAAATGTGTTCAGCATCATAACGTAACCCCAACGTAAGGAGCCACAAATGAGAATAGACACCAAAAAGCGAAAAAATGCAATGCATGGATTCAAACAAATGACAGGCACGGAGCTTGCACGTGAGTCCCTATACCGTGTCATTAGCCAAGGAAAGCGAGCATTAGACAATGCATTCCTAGATATAGGGCGCATGATGGCAGAAAGCATCATGCTCATGGAGCGTGAAGAATTAGCAGGCCCGGATTACCACCCCACCAATCAACGCTTACAAAAATGGGCACACGAAGAAGGCTCGATTTATGTCGGCGACCAGAAAGTCAAAATTAATCGTCCAAGGCTGAGAGACACAGAGACTGGAGAGGTTGATCTTAAGTCATACACGATGATGCGCGAGCATGGCCAGTTTTCAGAAGAGATACTCGATAAAATTATGCGTGGCGTATCTGCGCAAAAATATGAAGAAACGGTGCTTGGCACGGCATCATCGTTTGGTGTATCGTCATCGTCTGTGTCCAGGAAAATGGTGGAACTGACGGCGAATAAGCTAAAAGAATTTCAGACAAGGCCACTCACAGAATTTAAGCTGTTTTCCCTCTTTTTAGATACTATCCACCGTGGCGGTGAAGCATTTCTTGTGGCGCTTGGCATAGCTATCAACGGCGAAAAGATGGCGCTGGGATTTTGGCAAGGTAGCTCAGAAAATCACGCGCTGTGCGAAGAATTATTTCAGGATTTGGAGCGGCGCGGATTAGTGCTCAGCAAGCGCATTCTGTTTGTCACCGACGGTGGCAGCGGCTTGATCAAGGCTTTGCGCGATCGATTTGGGAAGAAGTTGCTGCATCAGCGCTGCGCGATCCACAAGAGCCGAAATCTTCAAAAGCACCTGGCAAAAAAATACCGCAAAGAAGCACACAGGTTGCTCATGAACGCACTGGAGCAAGAAAAATATGATGACGCAAGGTCAATGCTGAAAGAGCTTGAAAAATGGCTTCGCTCAAAGAATGAATCAGCGGCTGACTCGTTGCTTGAAGCATTTGATGAGCTGTTAACATCGCACCGCTTGAAAGTGCCTGCATTGCTCCGTAAGACGCTGATGACCACCAACCCTATCGAGAGCATGTTCTCGCTTGTCAGGCAATGTGAGAAGAATATTAAGCGTCCGCGTGGCAGCGCGATGCTTCAACGATGGCTTGGTTCTGTGTTATTGTATTGCGAGAAACAGTTCAATCGCGTGAGAGGCTATCAGGAAATTGAACTCGTTATCGTTAACATTGATAATGAACTTGCTGGTCAACATGAAAAATTAGGGTTGGCAGCATAATGAAAAAAACCGCCACTCGGAAAAATTTCAACGGAAAACTGGACAAGCTC
>SCTP01000218.1 GCA_004322325.1 Gammaproteobacteria bacterium
GAGTTGGCCAGATAGCTCAGTCGGTAGAGCAGAGGACTGAAAATCCTCGTGTCGGCGGTTCGATCCCGTCTCTGGCCAGGTTTGGGGAGAGCCAGCCTAAGCCACTTTCTTAATCTGCTCATAAATACGAGCATTTTTCCGTTCCAACTCCCACACATCTAAAGCCTGCTGCATGTTAAGCCAACTTTCAGGTGTTGTATTTAAGAAATAAGCCAACCTAATTGCCATGTCAGGAGTCAGTGGACGATGCTCGTGAAGGATTTGTGAGATAGTACGGCGTGATACCCCTAATCTGTCTGCAAGTTCAGCTTGAGTAATATTTAGTGATGGCAATATATCTTCTCGTAAAATTGCACCCGGATGCGTTGGTTTGCGATTTTTTGCTCTTAATGTACTCATATCAATGATAATCCTCCAAATTCACATCACATGCGTCATTGTTTTCAAGGTGGAACGTAATCTTCCAATTCTTACGAACAACAACGCTCCAAGTACCTTTTCTGTTGCCTTTTAATTCATGTAAATCCCAACCAGGAATATCCATATCTCTTATAACCATTGCTGCATCTAAACGATCCAAAATACGGCGAATTTTCGGCAGGTCTTTCGTATCTAATAGCTTTTTGCTGTCTTTAATAAAAAACTGCTCCAACCCTTTATGCTTAAAATTTTTTATCATCAACTTTACCTTAAATAATAGCATGTAACCTATAAAGTTACAAATCTAATCTCTTATCCCATTCACCAACTTTTCACAAATACCTTTTGCCTCTGCCACGATATTACTTGTCGCCCACAGATAATTCAAAACGGTGTGAGGTGTTAATTCAGTTATGTCAATTGTTGTGGCAACGGTAAGCAGGGCATTAGCCTGTTCGAGAGTAGAAATGAGATCGTCTAGGTGGGATTGAAAAAGAGAATGTTCCATCGCTTAAGCTCCATGGGTTTGATTTCGCTAAAATATACGAGTAAAAAACCGCTTGGTCGGGGCGGTGAACCGCCATGGAGTGATTTCGGCACTTGGCGCCTAAAATACCCGGAGTTTAAAGTGATGTCAAATGAACAGCCTACGTACCTAATCCTACTTGCTGCCCCGATTTCTGCTATCAAAAGCGCATGCTTGCTTAATTTGCGTAAAGAATGATACCATTATATAGTATCTTTATGATATCACCTTGAGGTACCACCATGACAAATATCCACTTACGTCGCCTGGATGAGAAATTAATCTTCCAATTAAAACAAACAGCATCTAGCCAAAATATTAGTGTTAACACATTAATATTAAACTTAATTGCTCAAGGTTTAGGCGTAGAAAAATCCCCACGAAAACTAACACACCATGAATTAGATAAACTTGCAGGCACTTGGACTGCAAAAGAAGCAGAAACATTTATGAAAACGATGACAGATTTCGAACAAATTGATAAGGAGCTTTGGAAGTGAGAAAGGTAATGTTAGACACAAATGCCTATACTGCTTTTAAACGCGGACATGAAGAAGTGCTTTCTATTTTACAACATGCTGACACAATAGGCATGAGTTCGATTGTTTTAGGTGAATTAACCAGTGGATTTTTAGTGGGTTCAAAATATAAAAGAAATATGGATGAATTAAATCAGTTTCTTGATTCACCTCATGTACATATATTTTCTATCGATGAAGAAACCGTCGCCTTTTATGCAAAAATCTACGCCACATTGCGCCAAAAAGGAAAGCCTGTTCCTACCAACGACCTTTGGATAGCAGCTGCTACTTTACAACAAGGCTGTAAGCTTTGTACGTTCGATAACCATTTTCAGAGTATAGATAATTTAATCGTTGCTACAACACTAACACAGTTTTTATTGTAGCAACCAACAGAGAGCAAGTTCGGCACTTGGCGCTGACTACTTAGCCATCGCAACAATCGCCAATTGTATTTTCTGTTTATTATCCCCCATGGTCACCTGCCCTTTCTGCCCATAGAGCACAATCATTTGCGGTGCAGCGATAATATTTGGTGTCTTGCTAGCATCTAACACGAGAAAATCGATCATGACTTTTTTCTCATCCGCTTGAGCGACTTTACTCAACAGAATGAATTGATCACCCGGGTTATTTTGTATCACCGTCCAGTGATGATTATCAGCAGCTATTTTCCACTTATTTTCCAAGGAATAATTATTTTGCCCTCTTTGCAAATCTAAATTTATCTTAATCGACAAATTTTTTGGGATGTGGGTAAACGATTCTGCAAATGCCACTGAAATAAAAAATAAAGAAAATAAAATAACAATTAATTTTTTCATGGAGAAAATCCTTCAACAGGCGATGCACTGGCTAGAATGGGTTGCTCTTCTGGCTGTGAAAATCGGTTAAATAGAGACCTTACTCCTTCACTTATTCCTACCACCACCTTCGCCGCAGGTTCAACTAACAATCTACCCACCAGACTACTTAAACATAATAGTAAAGGAAGACTAAATGCAGCCGTTGCAGCAACCTCTGTCGCGCCATGCTGAGTCGCTTTATAAATAACAAATAAGTCCATCATAAAGGTTGCTGACATCGTTGCCGTCATCGTACCTTTTTGAAAAGCATCACTTTCAGATAATTCCTCTATCCTTTTTTCTCTTCTGATTTGATTTGGGTTCTGCTCGTTACCCAGGGTGACATAAATATGACGCGTGCTTGCCATAACATAGTTCCTTCTATTGCGAGTTAAGAAAAACTTAAATTAAAAATAAATAAAATCAAGGCATAAAACTTACTTCCTCGACTATAATTAAATAGAAAGCTAAAAGCAACGAGGAGAAAACCACTATGTCTAATACTAAAAATGAAAAATCCCTGTTAGGTCATTTTAAAGATTACGCTAAGGAACATCCCGGTAAGACTTTCTTAATTGGATCAGCTATTGTTCTCGGTGCCGCTACCCTAGTTGGAGGAATCATCATCACGGGAGGTTTAGCGGCTATCCCCATCGTGGGAGGCGGAATAGCTGCAGGTGCAGCTGCAGTACATTTTGGCGTCTTAACCGGTATGTCAGGATCTGCTATGGGCCTTTGTATTGCTGGTACAGCATCAACGTCCGTTGGCGTAGCTGCAGCGGGTGTCGCTGCCACCAATCAACGACGGAAGGCTGCTAGAAAAAACTTAACGAGTACTGCGGCTATCGATCAACAAATAGGAGTTCCTGATGCTTCTAAAACACAAAAACGTGTTCGTTTCGCAGATGAGATAGATAATAAACCTGTTCCTCCGCCTATTCCATCTCGGGCACTTAAGCCTAAATTACAGCCTCGGCCAGAAGTGGATACGATGGAAATGAAAGAACGCGAGAGTCTACACCGGTAACCAACCTATAAAGCTCAGCACCTTACCCGTGCTGAGCTTTATAAATTTCTTTCCCTGCTCGCAGTGTGAGTAACACATCAAAATCCGGACTTAATACCACGACATCTGCATCTTTCCCTATCGCAATATCACCTTTCCGTGTATCCATTTTCAATACTTTTGCGGCATTGCTAGACGCCATCGAAATCGCATCAATCAGCGAGCATTTGGTAAAATCAGCCATATTTTTGACAGCTTGCGGCATACGTAATGTACTGCCCGCTAGCGTGCCGTCTTCCAATGTCGCTTTGCCAGCATCGACATTGACGAGTTGACCGCCTAATTCATACCGTCCATTACCCAAACATTTTGCACGCATGGCATCGGTCACGAGGAGAATGCGCTCCCTTCCTTTGACACGCAGCGCTAAATCAATAATCGCAGGATGTAAATGTAACCCGTCTACAATAATTTCTGCCGCTATCTTATCGGATAATAATAATGCACTCACCGCTCCCGGCTCACGTTGATGAATACCGCGCATGGCGTTGAACAGATGGGTTGCTTGCGTACATCCGGCCGCAATCGCTGTGCAAGTTTCTTCGTAGGTCGCATTGGTATGACCGATGGAGGCAATGATATCCATGTTATTTAACTGTTTAATCAAACTTAAGGCATGGGGTAACTCAGGCGCTAACGTCACAATTTTAATGTGACCGTTTGCTACCGCTTGCCAATGCTTAATTAACTCGCTATCAGGTAAACGTACTTCATCGCTTGCATGGGCACCGAGTTTAGAAGGAGCAATAAACGGTCCCTCTAAATGCGCACCTAACACTGCTGCTCCTTTTTCCTGATGAATGGTCGTTTTGGCGATTGTTTGCAGCGCATGCTCAAGACGCTCATCATCCGACGTCATCGTGGTAGCTAAGAAGCCAGTGATACCTTCTGCTGCTAGCGCTTGGCTCATCGCCAAAAGCGCTTCTTCCGTGCCATCCATGACATCGTAACCGTGTGTACCATGGACATGCAGATCAATAAACCCAGGAATAACACAGTGATCTGCTGGGAATTCATAATGTTTTGCTGGCAAATGATGTTTGGCCATGTCTGCAGGAATTAAAGCCTTAATGATTCCTTCTTCCATTACGATCGCATGGTCTTTTACCCATTTACGCTCGCTCATGATAGGTGCGCCGGAAATAATGCAGCGTTTTACTTCACTCATGCGATGCCCTTAGATGATGACGCACTAATAAAACCGCCCCCGCATCCGGTGGCAGTTGATGAGGCTGCATACGGGAATACAATTCTTCGCCTAAATAAGGCACTAAAAAAGGGACAATCCCACCGATGAGTGAACACGGTAACGGTTTCGTTTTATCTACCTGCGCGGCATAAAGCGCATGCCCCACACGGTCAATCGCTTGTCCGGCTTGTTGCATCAACGCGAGCGCAGTGGCATCACCTGCCTGGCTTTGTTGGATGACAAAAGGCGCTAGCTCGGCAAATGCCGTGGAATTGGCTTGAGTGGCCCAACTCACCAGGCGGTTTTCATCCCGCCCGAAATGATCATAGATGATTTCAGCTAGCCCTGAAGCAGGAAGCCGTCCATCTCGCCATTGCAACGTGGTTTTCACGGACTGCAAACCCAGCCATGCCCCGCCGCCATCATCATCATGCGGAAAACCAAAGCCGCCGACTTTGAGCGTCTGGCCGTGTTGGCTTTGAAAACCGACCACCCCCGTGCCAGCAATGATAATCGCCCCATCGCCACCTGCATGAGCACCTAAGCAAGCGGTGTGAGAGTCAGTGGAGACGAGCATAGTAGCAAAAGGATGAGTACCTTGGATAAAAGCTTGATAAGCTTCAATTACTTCGCAGCCAGCTAACCCCATCCCTACGTGGAATTGATAGCCAGGCGACTGTAAAGACAGCGAGCATTGCTGCAGAATGTTATCTAATGCTGAGTGAATAGACTGCCACGTCTGATCAATCGAATTGCGGATATTAGCTGGCCCGCTGGTTTCTCGGCCGAGTAGAGCACCCGCTTCATCTTCGACACGCACAATACATTTCGTTGCGCCGCCATCGACGCCTATGAATAGATGTTGGGTCACGAAGAATCAAATTCCTGTTATCAAAGGGGGGTATTATAGTTATTTTTTCACCCCCCTACTACTAGCTTGGCAAACAGGCGCTGCTGGCGGACAATATTTGCTCTTCCAACTCTCTAACGAGGCACGAATGGCTACTATATTTCGACCACCGCCTTTTAGGTGTGAAAAGCAAGAATAAAACGCTTGTATCGAGGGGTCTCTCGCCCCAAACAGGTAATATCGCCGCTCTCCACTCTTTACTGCCGCTGTTCCCCAATTTTCTAATAGCTTATTCGCACACTCTTCACTTGTAGCATAATTTGGATACTTTTTAACAATATCAAGCATCTCCTTGATGCCTATCTGCACTTTCTCCTTCCTTCCCTCAATAGACTCCCCCGCCCCCAAACCATGGAGTTTGCTATTCCAAAAGGCGAGATTGTTTTGAAGAAATGCTACCCATTCTTTACAAAATTTCACCGCTTCACTTTCCACAGGAGCAATACTTATCTGCTTTTGTAATACCACAAAAGCAGATTTTGCTTTCTCAGTATGCTCACTTACTTCAGCTACAACCCGATTTATTTGGATAAAAAGCGGTGCACTCTCTCCTTTTTTATCATTCGTTACTTGTTTGATGAGTTCTTCCAGATTTTTGGTCGCTTCTTCTGCTTGAATAACAAAA
>SCTP01000219.1 GCA_004322325.1 Gammaproteobacteria bacterium
ACGTTCCCAATGTTGTTGGGTAACCAACGGTCCGATCGTCAGATTTTTAACTTCCGACCTTATTCTCGCAATTAAGCGATCCGCCATCTCATCGCCGATGATAACCGCTACAGAAAGTGCCATACAACGCTCACCAGCTGATCCATAAGCAGATTCGACGAGGAGCTTCACGAGTGGCTCAACATCCGCATCTGGCATAATCACACAATGATTTTTCGCACCGCCAAATGCTTGTACGCGTTTATTATTAGCAATTCCTGTTTTATAAACATGCTCAGCGACGGTACTCGAGCCGACAAAACTAATGGCTTTAATATCAGGCTGAATTAATAACGCTTCGACCGTTTCTTTATCGCCATGAATGACGTTAAAAACACCATCTGGCACACCCGCTTCTTGCGCTAATTCTGCTAAAAGAAGAGAGCAGGAAGGATCTTTTTCGGATGGTTTCAGGATGAATGTGTTGCCGCAAGCAATGGCCATTGAAAGCATCCACAAAGGGATCATGGCAGGAAAATTGAACGGGGTAATACCAGCGCACACGCCTAAGGGTTGATGCAAAGAGTAGCAATCGATTTCTTTTGCCACTTCTTCTGCAAAACTACCTTTGAGGTGATAAGAAATACCGCAAGCAAAATCCACGACATCGATGCCGCGCTGGACAGAACCGAGTGCTTCAGGCAAGGTTTTTCCATGTTCTTGTGTGACTAACGCAGCGAGCTTTTCTTTATGCTGCTCTAATAATGTCTTATATCGAAATAAAATTTTTGCTCGTTGGGGTGGTGGAGTGGATGACCAAGGTTGAAATGCAGAGTGAGCTGCGGCCACAGCTTTATCTAATAATGCTTGATCCGCAACAGCCACATGGCCACTTAGTTCACCCGTCGCAGGATTATAAAGCGCTAATTTTCGTCCTTGACTGGTCACGGGTTGTCCGTTAATAAAATGAGGCACCTCGTATGGCATGGGTTTCTCCCTCTCAAAATTACTCATTATTTACCAAGTCGTTTGAAATGTTTTAATCGAGCTGCTTTTTTATCAAACGTCATCGTATATTCACATCCATTAGCTACATTAAGATGGTTAATGTAGCTATCAGCAAAATCAACATTCAGATGCTGATAATCATGTAATGACTTCCATAAGATGTCGGATTGAAAAATATGAAACTGTCGAGTCTCTAAAATTTTTTCTATTACTGCAGCAATACTTTGTCGTGGGTAATCATAAGCAGCTTCCAGTACCCATACTAATTCACATATTATAATACCTGTAATAAAAATAGTCTTTTCATCAGAACAGGTTTCCTCGATAAAAAGAGTAGCTTGACGACTCTGCTGAGGATCATCTTGCACGATATAGCGTACCAATACATTAGTATCAATACCTTTCATAACCTAGCGCCACGTTTAGCAATTGCTTTACCCATTTGCTCTATGGTAACGGTTTTCTTTGGTTTAGGTAGCATACCTTTTAATTCTCGTACATCAGTAGTAAGAGGAGCTAAAACTACCCGCCCATCTTCTTCAATTAAAAATTCCATCTTGTCACCTGTATGCAATCCAAGGTAGGAGCGAATTTCCAAAGGAATTGTGGTTTGCCCTTTACTGGTTAAAGTTGCAATCGCCATGCTAATTTTCCTTACTTTATTATCCAATCCTTATTATATGGTAAGGAATTGAGGATTACAACAAACTTAAAGTCTATCTTAGATATGGTATTTATTCCCTTTTCTGCGCAATCCGCAACCCCACCAGCTGTGAAATCCACACCGCCATATAAATTTGGCCAGTAACCGCTTCTAGCCATGCGCACGTTTTTGCGATGTTTGAAAGGGGCAGTACATCGCCATAGCCTAGTGAAGTCAACGTTGTAAAACTAAAATAAGATGCTCGCATGGAACTAAGATGAATAAACGGTGTAAAAAGAGGTTGAGAAAATGAGGTTGGATCGACACTAGCAATTAACAAATAGATACTACTCCATATAAATCCCACCAAAAAATAACCACTTATCGCGCCAAATAAGCTATCTAGCGTAATTTTTTGATGTAAAGTGATGGAGTATAAAATAAAAAAAGTAATAATAGAAAGAAAAACAATATTTGAAATATAAGAAAAAATATAAAAATAATTATTCGAATATAACAAATATATAACCCAATGCGTCACAATAGAGATAAATGCTACTGTTGCTGTTGCAACATACAAATACGCCCTATCTTCCACCGCATAGAGACAAGATAGGGCAATTAATGAGTACAATACGCTGAGGCAAATATTGCCATACGCTTTTTCAGCTAATAACGCGGTTGCTATTGAATAAATAATCAATAAACATAGTAAATAAAAAAATCTACTTTTGTGTAAGATAAGATAAATCTTCATAAATTTAGTTAGGAAACCTCCGCCAACCGCGGGTCCGCAAACTTCTCTCCCAGTACTGCTCGAGTTTTCACCGCCAAATAAAGAATCGCCGCGCTGAAAATAGCAATCACCACAAAATCCCATCCAAAGGGAATAATATGCTTACCACCAAACGAACCGAGGTAAGAAATTAAAATCAACCCTGCAAAATAGGGTCCTACCCATAATATTGATCTCAATCCAAGCGATGTTCCTGCTAAGCGACCTTTTAAGATAGCAACAACGAAAAACACTAAACCAATCATCATCGCAATCGCTAATTTGTAAATCGTGTCCCAGCCTGTCCAATAGCTCAGTAAATTACAAAAATAAAAAGCTAATAAACAAATAAGACTCGCGGCCGGTAATTTAAACAGACGCTCTTCATCCGGGCGCTCAAGACGCATGCAAAGTAATGCTATCGGACCCATGGCATACGAAATCACCATGCCGGAAACTAAAAAACTTACCATTGCTTGCCAGCCCGGCAAGGGTAAAAATAAAAACATACCAATGACAAAATTCGTGAGAATCGCTGCTACGGGAAATCCGGGTTTGTTTAAGTAAGAAAGCCAACGCGGCACGTAACCAATTTGACTCATGGCATATAAAATGCGTGCCGTAGAAGTGACATAGATAAGCGCTGCTCCCGAGGGAGAAACAGCGGCATCAATATATAAAAGCTTCATTAACCAAATAAGACCTAATCCACCTGCTAACCCCGCAAAAGGACCCACATCTCCTGTAAAACTTAGATTAGACCAACCATGAGCCACTGCCTCTGGTTGCAAAGCACCAATAAAAGCAACTTGCAATCCAATGTATAACAATAAACAAATTAAAACCGAACCAACAATCGCAAGCGGTATGGCAAAGGCTAAACGCTTGGTTTCGCCGGCTAACTCCACACCATGTTTAAATCCCGTAAAAGCAAACGCCACACCGCCTGATGCAACCGCTGTTAAAATCGCTTGCCAGCCTGCAATGGAAGAGGCAGCAGGAATAAAATCAGAAAAATTGCTCGTATGAAAACTCGTTTTCATCAGCGCAATAATGGCTAATAAAATCACGATGACTTTAAATAAAAATAAGGCAAAGTTGGATCGTACTAATCCTTTATAACTCACGATATTAATAATGCAAAAGACTAACATTAATATCGTGGCCCATAGTAACCCCACATGAGTGAGAACAGGTACTTCATTTTCATAACGTGTTAATGAGGTGAAATAAGTAGAGGCATATTGCAAAATAGCTTGTACTTCCACCGGCGCCATGGTTAAGGCGGATAACCACGCTACCCAACTGATGATAAAACTCGTGAAAGTTCCATGACTTAAATGGGGAATTTGTGCCGTACCCCCCGCAACAGGAAACATCACTGATAATTCAGCAAATGTAAGCGCAATAATTGCTGTTAAGAGACCACCAATGACCCATGCCATCAGCGCTCCTGAACCTGCCATTTTAGCGGCATATAACGGAGCAAATAACCATGCCGAGCCAACCATTCCATTGATACTTAACATTAACAAGTTAAGTGGTGTAAACCGCCGATTTAGCATCATGTTCAGTACCACCTTTTGGTTCATGACGTTCAAATTGAATTAATAGAGTAACTGAATCGGGATAGCTGTAGCAACAATCCACTCTTAACGTGTTAATCGATAAATTAAGATAGCCAGCCGTTCTGTTTGAATCGGCAATGAATTCAACTCGATAGATTCAATCACCGAATGCGCTCCCCACCCCATTGGACCTAATCCAGAAAGATTCGCTGGCACGATGGAAGCACTGTGCGAAATATCGCCTGCACCGCGCACACCCGGCGGAAGCGACTTGACGGGGCCTTGGTTTAAATCTTCACTGACGTCACTGTACTTTGCCAATAGTTTTAAA
>SCTP01000220.1 GCA_004322325.1 Gammaproteobacteria bacterium
TATCTCCTAACCCTTCAATATCCATCGCACGGCGAGAAGCAAAATGTTTGATCGCTTCTTTACGCTGTGCCGGACAGAATAATTCACCCGTACAACGTGCGACCGCTTCGCCTTCTATATGCTCCACATGGGAACGGCATACTGGACAATGTCTCGGTAAAACTATTCTTTTCGCATCGTGAGAACGTCGTGCTGTGACGACACCTACCACTTCAGGAATCACATCGCCTGCACGACGTACAATCACCGTATCGCCAATGTGAATATCTTTACGTTTAATTTCATCCATATTATGTAATGTGGCATTACTCACCGTCACCCCACCCACACGTACTGGTTTCAACCGTGCTACGGGTGTCAATGCACCTGTCCGACCCACTTGAAACTCAACCGATTCAATCACGGTATGTGCTTCTGCTGCCGGGAATTTATGCGCAATCGCCCAGCGCGGTGCACGCGTGATAAAGCCTAATTTTTGCTGTTCAGCCATGCTATTGACTTTATACACCACGCCATCAATTTCAAAAGATAAGCTATCCCGCTTAGCCAGAATAGTTTGATAATACTTCAAACATCCTTCCGCGCCATGCACAACTTTAATTAAAGGACTGACACGTAACCCTAACGTGCTAAGCCACTGTAGAATATCGCATTGATTTTCAGGAAGTTTTATCCCTTCTACCACTCCTACTCCATAACAAAATATTTCTAACGGCCGCAATGCAGTGACACGGGAATCTAACTGACGCAAGCTCCCTGCAGCAGCATTGCGTGGATTAGCAAATATTTTCTCGCCCTGCGCATTCAGCTTCTTAAATCCTTGCAGCGGCATATAAACTTCACCACGTACTTCTAATACACGTGGAACATGCGGCCCGCGTAATATCAGCGGAATCATTTTGATGGTTTTGATGTTTTCTGTTACATCTTCACCCGTCGCACCATCACCGCGCGTAGCAGCTTGCGCTAACAAGCCTTTCTCATAACGCAAACTCACCGCAAGACCATCTAATTTTGGTTCGCAGCAATATTCGATAGCAGCCTGCGTTCCTAACCGTTCACGGATACGTTGATCAAAAGCATCAATATCTTTATCTGCAAATGCATTATCCAATGACAACATAGGCACTTCATGCTGAACTTGGGTAAATGCTTTAAGCGGTGCCGCTCCGACACGTTGAGTAGGAGAAGTTGGAATAATATAACCATATTTTTCTTCCAACCTCTTTAATTCTGCAAAAAGCTTATCATACTCAGCATCCGAAACCAGGGGACTATCTAAAGTATAATAGTGATAATCATAGTTATTAATTTCATGGCAAAGTGCTTCAATCTTTTTTTTAATTTCCATGTTATCAACTTTCAACATTATGTCCCTGCCAAACTCATCGCTTTATCAATATCCACACTCACCAACCGCGACACACCCGGTTCATTCATTGTCACACCAATCAAATGCTCACCCATTTCGATTGAAATTTTATTATGACTGATGAAGATAAACTGCGTCTTTTCCGCCATCGCTTTCACTAATCGCGTAAAACGTAGCACGTTGGCATCATCTAATGCTGCATCGACTTCATCGAGTAAGCAAAATGGGGCAGGATTCAAATGGAAAATGGAGAAGATTAAAGCTAAAGCGGTCAATGATTTTTCGCCACCGGACAAAAGATAAATAGAACTATTACGCTTCCCGGGCGGACAAGCCATCATCGTCACGCCTGCCTCGAGTAAATTATCGCTATCTAACTCCAGATACGCTTTACCACCGCCAAAAATGGTCGGAAATAATTCTTGGAAACGCGCGTTGACTTGATCAAATGTTTCTTTAAAACGTGCACGCGTTTCTTTATCAATCTTTGCAATAGCATCTTCTAAAGTCACTAATCCAGCTTGTAAATCTTCAACTTGTTTATCTAAATATTGTTTACGCTCTAAACACGTGGCATATTCATCAATCGCCACGAGATTAATCGGGCCTAAACGGTTAATCCGCTGTACCACTTGATCTAACTTACTTTGCCATTCTTCCACATTCCCTTCTTGTGGTAAGTCTTTCAAAATACTTTCCAACGTAAATTCTGTTTCTTTAATTTGCTCCACAATCGTTTCTGATTTTACTTTCCATCCCTGCCATTCCACACGAAATGATTCCAATAAATTGCGTACTTTGTTAATGTCACGTTCAATAATCTGGCGTTTTTCTTCTAAATTGCGGAACTCTTGATCCAGCGCTTCCATGGCGACTCGTGCTGTATTTAACTCTACTTCTGTACCGACATGTTTATCCAATGCACGCGATAACGATTTTTTTAACGTATCCACGGGCGGCATCGCTGTTAATTCGCTCTGCAGCGTAATTTTTCGATCTTGTAACGAGGCCATCTGATTTTGCAAACGTGCCATCGCTTGATGCAAGGCATGTTTTTGCGATTTAGCCGCTTGCAAACGAATTTCTAACTGATGAATGTCTTCACGCTTCTTATGACTATTTTCACGCATCGTCTGCAATTGCTGTCGCACGCTATCGCGTGATTTCACTAATTCTTCACGCTTTGCAGCACGTTCTTCTAATTGGCTCATGGCTTCTTGCCAAGCAGAACGCGCTTGTCCCAATTCAGTTTGAGCTTGCTGTAATTGAGCGGCACATTCTTCTTGTTCTTTCTTAAAACGTTCTGATTGCGCTTTTAATTCATTGAACCGTTCTTGCTTCATCTTTTGCTGCGCCGTCACTTGCGCTAATTGGGCTTGCTGCTGATTATAAGTTTGCTGCAATTGATCGCGCTGTTGTTCTAACGACTGGATTTTTTCTAATCGCTCAGCAATTCCTTCTTCTAACGCCTCCTGTTTTTCTTCTAACTGTTCAATACGAGTGGTTAATTGCTTTAATTCTTGCTCCCGCTGAAATACACCTGCTGCCGCATCTTCTTGACGCAAAATTTTCAACCAAGATCGATTCAACCATATTCCATCACGCGTCACCACCGATTCATTAAGATCTAATGACTCGCATAGCTTTAGAGCATCTTCCAAGGAATCTGCGACATAAATACCCGATAATAATCCTTCCAACGACCAAGATGACTTGATTTTCTCTAAGATCAATGCACCTTTATCTTTCGTCTTTCCAGCAGAAGTGGTTTGTGTTGAAGCAAACACACACAAATTACCGGAAGTAAAATCATCTAATTGCTTGGCAACCGCATTCACATCTTCTACGCAAATCGCTTGCAAACAATAACCCAAGACTTTTTCAACCGCTGATTCCCAACCTTTTTCAACTTCAATATGTTGTGCCAAACGCGGCTTAGCCTCTAATTGATGCTTCACCACCCATGGCGCGGCGGGATTATCACGCTGCCCCAGCGCTGTTTGCTGCAACGCTTCCAATGAAGCTTGCTGACCACGTAAACGCTGCAATTCACTGCGTACTTGATCCAATTGCGTATGCGAATCTTTCTGGGCCGCTTGCTCATTCGTCATTTCGTGACGTAAATCCGCTAGCTCTTCGCGCTCAAACTCTACTTTCTCTTCTAATTCAGCGGATTTGCTCACCAACTCTTCTATTTCTTTGCTCAGCACAGAAAAATCAAACCGCTTCTGATCTTGATTCAATTGATCTTGGCGTTTCTGCAACATGCCGATTTTTTGCTCGACATGCTGAATACGGGTTTGTTCCACTTGCGCTGTCTGTGTGATTTTAGCAAGCGCTTGATTAAACTCATCCCAACGCTGCTGCCCTCCCTGCATCTCTTCTTCAACCCCTGCTAATTCTTGTTGGCAGAGACTATTTTCTTTGTGAGCAGCGGTCAATTGCGGTTCTAAGTGCTGTAATTCATGCTCCGTTTCCGATAAGTTATCTTCCGCTTCGCTCATGTCATTCTTGACTGTTTGCCACGCTTCTTCTGTCTGTTTTAAATCTGATTCCCACTGCTGCTGCCTTTCTTGATGATGCAGCACATCTTGTTCAATACGAGTAATTTCATTTCCTACTGCATAATATCGCCGTTGTACTTCTTGGAAAGCATCATGTGCAACACGTTGTTCATGGCGCATGTGTTCTATATCACGATTCGTGGTGGTTAATTCGCTATGACGTGCCTCTAAGGCGGTTTCTTCATGCTGAATCTTCAGCGTATAATCCACCATCCGGTGATCAAGCTGCCGCCATTGGATCCCATATAACTCCGCTCGCAGCACGCGTTCCTGCTGCTTCAGTATTTTAAACTTCTCCGCGATATTGGCCTGATGCTTAAGATGGCTAAGCTGTTTATCCAACTCCACACACACATCTGTCACACGCGCGAGGTTTTCTTTGGTATGGGTAATACGTAATTCGGTTTCATGGCGACGTTCTTTATATTTCGAAATACCCGCCGCTTCTTCTAAATACATCCGCAACTCTTGCGGTTTCGCTTCAATCACACGACTGATCATATTTTGACCAATGATGGAATAGCTACGCGGCCCTAATCCCGTCCCCAGAAATAAGTCAGCGACATCCCGTTTACGGCAGCGGACACCGTTTAAGTAATAAGAAGAATCTGAATTACGGTCAATCACGCGTTTAACCGAGATTTCAGCAAATTTGGCATATTCCCCGCCAATGGTACCGTCTGAATTATCAAAGATAAGCTCCACAGAGGCTTGCCCGATAGGCTTACGGGAGGTTGAGCCGTTAAAAATCACGTCGGTAAGCGATTCACCGCGTAAATACTTAGGCGAACTTTCCCCCAGCACGCAGGTCACGGCATCGATAATATTAGACTTCCCGCAGCCATTGGGTCCGACAACGGCCACTAACTTACTGGGAAGCAATATCGTGGTGGGATCAACAAAGGATTTAAAGCCCGCTATTTTAATCTTCGATAGTTCCATGTTTAAGACCTTTTCATAACAATAGGTCTTATTATGCCAGAATAGATTCCAATTTCTAAATCTATTAAGCTAAAGAAATAGTGAGGGAAAAAAATGGCATCTTCTTATCCGCAAAAGCGATGGCTGCCTTATCTGATCGGTGGGATCGGTAGTTTTATTTCTTTTTTAGTGTGGTACATCCTTGAATATCGGGTTGAACCCTATTTTCTCTCCTCGCCTTTCCTGCAAACCTATCATCCCTGGGTAATCCTCTTGGTCGGGATTGCCCTTTCGGTCCTGCTTGCCTTTACAGTGGCCAATGCCCAAACAGCTCGCCAAGGGGCGCTGGTTTTAAAACAGATGAATGAAGACTTAAAAAAAGAAATCAGCGAGCGCATGAATGCTGAAGAATCTAAGCAGAAGCTGGAGATCGCCTTGCTACAGGGTCAAAAGCTGCAGGCAATGGGGACGTTGGCAGGCGGCATTGCGCATGATTTTAATAACATCTTGTATGCCATTATCGGCTATGTCGAAATGGCCAGGGAAGATGTGGAGAAAGAGAGCTTAATCCATAAGAATCTGGGCAAGGTATTAGATGCGACGCATCGTGGCCAAGACCTGGTGTCACGCATACTTGCCTTCAGTCGGCGACAACATCAGCAGTACAATCCCATCCACCTGAAAAATACGATTGAAGCGGCCTTAGCCCTCTTGCAGCCGACCATTCCAGCAAGCGTCATGCTTCATTTTGAAGCCAGTGCGGAACCGCTTGTACAGGGTAATCAAACCCAACTACATCAGGTATTAGTCAATCTGATTAATAATGCAGTGGATGCGATGGAGGGGGAAGGCACCATTACCCTACGTTTAGACGTGGTACCGATCGGGGATCGCCTTTTAAAGCAGTTTCCCGCCATTCCGGGACAAAATTATTGTAAAATTGAAATTATGGACAGCGGGCACGGGATGGATCAGCATACGATGGAACGTATTTTTGAACCTTTTTTCACCACAAAGGAAGTGGGCAAAGGAACAGGACTGGGCCTTTCGATTGTGCATTCCATCATTAAAGAACATCAAGGTGAAATTACCGTCACGAGCAAGTTAGGCCATGGTACCAAGTTTGAAATCTTACTACCGGAATATATCGAAAAAGAAGGGAAATGAGTATGGCAAAAATTTTATTAGTGGAAGATGACGATTTAGTAAGAGACATGTTAACGCAAGTCTTACAACGCGCCTCGCATACCGTGATGTGCGCAACCGATGGAGAGGAAGCGACGGAGTTTTTGAAAAAAGAGCGGCCAGATATTATGGTCACCGATATTATCATGCCGAAGAAAAGTGGTATTACGCTGATTTCAGAAGTGAAAAATCGGCATCCGACTATGGAAATTATCGCCATATCAGGTGGTGGCCGTTTGGATCCGACGGGGTATTTGGATTTATCAGAATCCATTGGCGCATCAGTTTCGTTTGAAAAGCCGATTGATAATACAGCCTTGTTGATGGCAATTGATTTGCTATTGCATGGAAAGAAAGAAACCGTGGAATAAAACTATCCTGCCCAATAATGTGGATGAAGAAGACGATAGGGTATTGGTTGTAATGGATGATTTTTCGTTATTTGAAATTGAATAGCCCCTGTTTCCACTGTATTCAGTTGGATGGCATGAATCGCTTGATAAGCTTCAATAACAGCAGGATTAGGAAAGTGATAGCGATTACGATAGCCTATCGCATATAAAACAAACTGTGGATGAGTCGCTGCAATAAATTCAGGTAATCCTGATGTTTTACTGCCATGATGAGGTGCGACTAAAAGTGTCGCTGCTAATTGATGAGAAGCCTGGTCAAGTAAGATGGTTTCCGCAGATTTTTCAATATCACCGGTTAAAAGCACACTCTGTTGACCGTTATCAATGCGCAAGACACATGAACTATCGTTATCTAAATCAAGATGAGCTGTATCGGGATAAAGAAAAGTAAAGTTGACGTGATCCCATTGCCAGGATTGCCCTGCTAGGCAGTGACTCGTGATAGAAAGGGGAAATTTTTCAGGAGCACTGGTCTTGAGTGAAGTAACGGGTAAAGCTGCTAATAACGCTTTTGCACCACCGCTATGATCATTATCACCATGACTAATCACCATCATATCAATTCGTTTAGTACCAAGTGTATGCAAATAAGGCAGGACAACACTTTCTCCCATATCAAAATTTTCGTTTAAGCGCAGTCCGGTATCGTATACCAGTAAGTGTGTTTTGGTTTGGACGACCACCGACAAGCCTTGACCGACGTCTAATAAAGTTAACCAAAAATCGCCATTAGCGGGTCGATTGGGTTGATAAAATAAAAGCGGCATCATCCACACCACACCAAACCATCGACCAGGGAACCCGGCAGGTGACAGTAAAAACAAAATGCCAATGATCGTGAGCATCATCACACTCATACTTGGCATCGCTTGCTGCCAGGAAGAAAAATGGAGATGAGCAAACCAGGTGAGCACTAGCCATAATCCCGATAAGCTTTTATCAGCAATAATTAAAAGCCATTTTCCTATAGGCGGGAAAATAAAAAGAAAAATCCCGCTTAAAAAGCAAAAAGGTAAGATAAGAAACTCTAACCATGGAATAGCAATACTATTGGCAAGAAAAGAAATCAGTGAACATTCTTGAAAAAGTGATAATGATAAAGGGATCAAACCAAATCCGATCACCCATTGCACTCTGCCCCACTTCCACCACCATCCGGAAGGGGCAAGCCGCGCACTCATGCCGTAAATGATTAAGGCAAGCGTGCCAAACGAAAGCCAAAAACTATCGGTTAAGACGCTTAACGGATTTAAAATTAAGACCACCGCTATCGCCAATGCCCATGAATACCAAGCGCTGATGGGACGACGCGAAAGAAGAGCCAGAATAAAGACAGTCAACATAATGCAGGCACGCTGTGTAGGAATGGAAAAGCCAGCTAGCATGCTATATACCATCGCGATGATAAGAGCAGCCCCTGCACCGGCTTGTTGGGCGGGTAATCGCAACGCAAGATAGGCGTTGCGCCGCCATAGCCACGATACAATAAAATGCGCCAAGCCGGCCATGATGCCGATGTGTAAGCCAGCGATGGCCATGAGATGATTGGTGCCTGTGTTACGCAGCACTTGCCAATCTTCTTGCGCTACGCCATCACGTTCGCCGATGATGAGAGCGGTGAGCCAGGGCGAAGTTTTGGACTGGGGTAAATATAATTTTATTTTTTCCTGCAATCGTTGTCGTAATTGATCAACAGGATGATGATACCATGCGTGAGAGAAGACGATATTATGGGTGCTAGGAACAACATACCCTGTTGCGCGTAAGCCTTTTTGTAAACTCCATGCTTCATAATCAAACCCACCTGGATTTTGTGTGCTGTGAATGCGTTTAAGCCGCACGAGAAATTGGCGTTTTTCGCCTACTTTTATCGGTTGATCATTATCTCGCAAAGCTAGTTTGATGAGCACGTTGCTGGGTTCGAGCTGGAAGAGAAAATTTGTTTGCCAACTGTCGATAATAGGTAATGAGGCAACGTAGCCAGTGACGAGGATAGGTTTGCCTTCTTGCGATTTGGGGAGTTCCCAAGAAAGTAATGAGCCAGCGTACCAGAAGCTGTATGTGAGGCCGAGGAGGAAGGCGAAAGGTAAATAGCTGTAACGGTAGTGTTTTCGTAGTAAGAAGTAGGCAAATCCGCTTATGGCGAGCAGGGAGTAGATGGGTAAAGGGGGAGGTAATTGAGCAAAAGTTTGTAGGTATAAATCACCGATAAAAAAGGTGATGATAAAAAGAAACATTGTAGGGATCCTTTTAAAGTATATTGTATGGAAATATGCAACACAATTGTGTATACTAGATGTATAGATGAGGATATAGCCATGGGCCATATACAAATTAAAGAATCCGTATCCATTAATATACGAGCTAAAACACGTCAGCGCGATCTAATCGACCAGGCAGCCGAACGATTAGGGCGGAGCCGGTCAGATTTTATGCTTGATGCTGCTTGCCGTAAAGCAGAAGATGTATTACTCGATCAAGCATTTTTTACCGTGGATAGAGGTACATTCAAAAAATTCCAAGCATTGCTTGATCGACCACTCCCAGCAACTGATAAACTACGCCGCTTACTTAAAACGAAAGCACCATGGGATAAATAAATAAACATGCTTAACTTATCACCACCTACTCCAATATCAGCTAATCATGAAATAAGTAATTTTGATAGCGGTGAATCATCACTCGATGACTGGCTTAAAAAGCGTGCTCTTAAAAATCAAGTATCAGGTGCCTCAAGGTGTTTTGTTATAAGCAATCATAAAGAAGTCATTGGTTATTATAGCCTATCAGCTGGCGCAATCAGTCATGAAACTACCCCCAAAACAATGCGGCGTAATATGCCTGATCCGTTACCAGTGTTATTACTTGGTAGGCTTGCAATAGATAAAAAATATCACAATCAAGGTCTCGGTAATGCTCTATTGCGTGATGCCATGATTCGCGCTGTTAGCGTTGCTGGAGATGCGGGTGTCTTTGCTATTCTAGTTCATGCCTTATCGGAGCAAGCTAAAAGATTCTATATCTCGCGCGGCTTTATTGAATCGCCTTTACAGCCAATGACACTTATTATGACACTTGAAACAGTACGCTCAATCTTGATGGAATCTAGTTGAATATCATTTACCTTCATTTTTGGCACACCAATGTCCCTTCCTCAATTCTCAACACCCGCTGCGCTCGCTTCGCTATATTCGGATCATGCGTCACCATCACCACACTCGTCTGATGCGCTTTTTGCAAATCGAAAAAAAGTTGCAGCACACGCTCAGCATTCTGCGGATCTAAATTACCCGTCGGCTCATCCGCCAGCACACATAATGGATCTGCCACCAATGCACGTGCAATCGCCACACGCTGACGTTCACCGCCTGAAAGCTGGCTTAAACGATGATGCATGCGTTGTTGTAAGCCCACTTGCTCTAATAAATAAGCCGCTTTTTCACGTATTTGAGCTGGCTCCATGCCGCGAATTAATAACGGCATACCCGTATTTTCTAAAGCAGAAAACTCCGGCAACAAATGATGAAATTGATAAACAAATCCTAAATATCTATTCCGCATCTCGCATTTTTCTGCTTCTGGCAAAGTATGCAAATTTTTATTATTCAATAACACTTTTCCCTGCGTCGGTTGATCTAAACCACCTAATAAATGCAAAAACGTACTTTTACCTGATCCCGACGCCCCTACAATGGCGACCATTTCAGAAGCAGCCACTTCTAAATCCATCTTACGTAACACTTCAATTTTAGACACACCGTCTATATAACTTTTCGCAAGACCATGACACGCTAATACAGGATTATTCATAACGGAGCGACTCCACAGGATCTAATTTCGATGCGCGCCACGCGGGATAAATGGTGGCAATTAAACTTAATAATAAAGCAGCTAAACTGATTTTTACAATATCCGTCCATTCAATTTTGGATGGCAAGTAATTGACAAAATAAACACTGGATGAAAGTAATTGTACGTGAAAAACATGCTCTATCCAGTTCACTATATCTGTCACATTCCATGCTAATAGCACACCACCGATCACGCCTAATAGCGTACCAATCACACCTACCAATCCGCCTTGTACGATAAAAATATTCATGATCATTCCCGGCGTAGCACCAAAAGTGCGTAAAATAGCAATGTCGGATTGTTTTTCACTGACCACCATCACTAAAGTAGAAACCATATTAAACGCAGCCACGGCAAGAATCAGGAGTAAAATGAAAAACATCATCGTTTTTTCTAATTGAACAGCATGGAAAAAATCCCCAAACTGATCTGCCCAAGTACTAATGCTAGCATTCGCACTTAATTGATTCATGATCTCACGTGCCATACGCGGGGCTGCGTAGACGTCTTGAATACTGAGATGTAAACCAGTGACATTGTTACCAAGAGCAAATAATTTTTGCGCATCGGTTAAATGAACAAAGCCTAAGCCAAGATCAAAACCAAAACCACTCCCTGCGCGAAAAATACCGACTACCGTAAATTGTTTATAGCGCGGAATCACGCCTGCAGGCGTAAGTGTTACTTGCGGGGTCATGATGGTAACTTTATCACCAACATTGGCTTCCAAGCGGTTTGCTAAGTTCTCACCTAGAACAATACCAAATTTGCCTGCGCGTAAATCCGTCAGCTTGCCTTTTACCATTTTATCGCCCAGCTCTGACACTTTTTCTTCTTCGCTGGGCAAAATACCCGTGATCAAAGCAGGTTGCGTGGTGCCAGAATAATTCAACAACGCTTCACCAGTTGCAAATGGCGCAGAAGCCAGAATATGAGGCGACTCCATCACTATCTTTTGTACTTCTGGCCAATCAGCGATATAACCTGTCACACTGCCCACGGTAATAGGCGGTACCATACTAAAAACACGTTTCTGAATTTCTCGGTCAAAGC
>SCTP01000221.1 GCA_004322325.1 Gammaproteobacteria bacterium
GCCATTCCAGAGAATGGTTTTCGCTTTTTTGATAATGGCGGTGAGGTTTTTGATGGTATCAGGACCAATATCAAATATTTTTTCATTATCGTCTACTTGTGAGATCAGACGAACATACGCTTCAGCGTCTTCCGCTAGTCGCTCAGCGACGACGACATCAATCGGGAGTGGGATTTCAGCATTACGTTTTTTTGCTTCGAGCGTGATGCGTTCTGCTTCATCGATTAAATCGGGTTCATAAAGAGAGCGTCCCACTGTATAGCCTTCAGCGGCGAGAAAGGTATTAGCAATGCCGCCGCCAATGATGAGTGCATCGACTTTGTTAGCCAGTGACTCGAGTAAGGCTAATTTAGTAGAAACTTTGGAGCCGCCAACAATGGCGACCACTGGGTGAACCGGTTTTTCCATGATCTTGCTTAAGGCTTCCAGCTCAGAGACTAATAATGGGCCTGCACAAGATTGTTTAGCGTATTTAATGATGCCGTAGGTGGAGGATTCCATCCGATGAGCAGTGCCAAAGGCATCCATCACGAATACATCACACTGTGCCGCCATTTTCTTCGATAGCTCAACATTATTCTCCGTTTCGCCATGATGAAAGCGGACATTTTCTAATAACACGACGGAAGCATCGCCCATGTTAAAGCCATCGATCCAATGAGAGATGAGTGGAACCTCCCTTTTAAGCAGCTTGGATAAATGCTGAGCGATAGGAGCTAGGGAGAAAGTTTCATCATGTGATCCTTCTGCTGGTCGACCCAGATGCGACATGAGCATAACTTTTGCGCCGCGTTTCAAGGCTTCTTCAATAGTGGGGATGACGGCGCGAATGCGTAAGTCGCTAGTGATTTCTCCATTTTTGAGGGGAACATTAAAATCTACTCGAATTAAGACCCGCTTTCCCTTCAGATCCAGATCAGACATGGTGGGCATTGCCATTTCAGTAGGTTCCTTAAGCTAAAACATAATGATGCTGAATGTATTGCATAATGTGAGGAAATACAATACTGGATAGTAGTAGAACGATAAGGATTAGTCAGCAAACCAGTCTGTGATCGGCGTTTGGAAGAATTTTTCGATGGATAAATTAGCGCCGCCGATGACCAGTGAGCGGAGAGGTTGAAAGTGTTTAATGAAGGTTTCCATGCCGGGTAAAGCTTCTTTCATCATGCCGCTTTTCACTTCAATGGCAATGATTTTTTTACCGCTTTGCAGCACAAAGTCCACTTCTTTTCCTCCCTCCCGCCAATAAAAAACTTTTATGTCATGCGTGATGGCGCTGTTCAATAAAAAAGCACCGATAGCGGATTCGACTAGTCGTCCCCAACAAGTACGGTCTTTTTGGGCTTCATGAAACGATAAAGTAGATTGGGTGGAAAGGAGGGCGGTGTTAAATACTTGCAGCTTAGGACTAGAGCTGCGTTGGCGGATAAGGTGATTAGAAAATTTGAACACGCCTGCTGCCATGCCGACGCCTTTTAATAAGTCTAAATAGTGTGCGAGGGTGGTGGTGTTGCCTGCGTCTTGGAGTTGCCCGAGCATTTTTTGATAAGAGACTAATTGGCTGGAATAGTGACAAGCTAATTCGAATAGCCGGCGTAATAAAGCGGGCTTATGGATGGGGTTGAGTAATAAGATATCGCGTGAGAGAGTGGTTTCGATGAGGGAGTCATTAATATAGTGGCGAAAACGCGTTTCATCTCCGATCAAACTAGCAGCGCCGGGGTAGCCGCCGAAATAAATATATTGTTCGAGTGACCAGCCAAACGCTTCGTGCATTTCCTGCCAAGACCAATGGGTGACGGGAATTTGTTCGAAGCGTCCAGCAAGGCTTTCGGTAAGGCCGCGTTGGACCAATAAAGGAGCTGAGCCGAGTAGGACGACGAGGAGCGGGCGTTTGGCGCGGGTATCTTCATCCCATAGGCGTTTGATGCTGTCGGACCAATTGGTTATTTTTTGGATTTCATCCAGTATGAGGACGACGCTTGCTGGTGAGTTGGATTTTAGTTCCAGCCGCGCTAGTTCCCATTGCTGCTCAATCCAGAGGGGGCTTCGTAGGGTGGGTTCATCGGCGGAGGCGTAGAGGGTGGGGAGGTTTAGCTCTTCTGCCACTTGCTGGACGAGGGTGGTCTTCCCTACCTGGCGAGGGCCGGTGAGGACTTGGATAAACCGCCGAGGTTCTTGGAGGCGGTGTAATAAGATGGTGTAGATTTTTCGTTTAAACATAGGGTTAGGGGGTGGCCTATAATTTACTCAGTGTATTGAGTAAATTTACTCAATGTATTGAGCAAAGTCAACTTAAGGGATGCGGTGAATAGATGGCTTAATCTCCGTAGATTTAGCGGAGAATAAAAGCTATAATCTCCGTATAATATGCGGAGATTAATATGTACATTCATGAGCGCACAGATTGGCCGAATTTTACGTGGGATCAGAAAAAGGTAGCTGACCTTTTGGTTGAAGCGCGTTACTTGCAAGGGCGGTTGCTAGGGCGGATGGAGGCGCTAGGTTTTCAGGTGCAAGAAGAAGCGGCGCTGCGAATATTGACGCAAGATGTGGTGAAGACCAGTGAAATTGAAGGGGAAAAACTGAATATTGAGCAGGTGCGTTCTTCTATTGCCAAACGCATGGGGATGGACATCGGTGCGACATTGCCGACGGATCGTCATGTGGAGGGTGTTGTTGAGATGATGTTAGATGCTACTCGCCATTATGATGCATTATTGACGCAAGACCGATTATTCAGATGGCACACGTTATTGTTTCCTGCTGATAAAAGCAGCTTCCGGCGTATGGTGGTGGGAGGTTGGAGAACGGAAGCAAGTGGCCCCATGCAGGTAGTGTCGGGGCCTTACGGGCGCGAGAAAGTTCATTATGAAGCCCCAGCGTATGATCGGCTGGAAAAAGAAATGAGCTGTTTCATTGACTGGTTTAATGGCGTAACGGAAATTGACCTGGTGATTAAATCCGCTTTAGCGCATTTCTGGTTTGTGACTATTCATCCTTTTGATGATGGTAACGGACGCATTGCTCGTGCGATTGCGGATATGACATTAGCGCATTCAGAAAAAAGTCCGCAGCGTTTTTATAGTATGTCTGCGCAGATTCAGCGGGAACGGAATGATTATTATGATGTATTGGAACGTTGTCAGAAAGGATCATTGGATATTACTGTTTGGATGGAGTGGTATTTAACTTGCTTGAAGCATGCCATTGTTGCATCACAAGAATTACTTCAAGTGGTGCTTATGAAAGCGCAATTTTGGGCGGCACATACAGCAGAATCATTTAATGAGCGGCAGCGTCTTATTATTAATCGCTTATTGGATAACAATTTCGAGGGGAAATTAAATTCTTCCAAATGGTCAAAGTTGACGAAATGTTCGCAGGATACGGCATTGAGGGATATTAATGATTTGTTGGAGCGTGGAGTGTTGGTGAAGGAGGAGGGCGGTGGGAGGAGTACGAGTTATTGGTTGAGGGCTGTTTAAGAAGATTTTTTTAACACCACGCAATCCCATGGCATCACCCAATCATTTTCGGTAACAGCATACCTGCTTTCCGTTGGAGCAATAATCAAGCCTTTTTGTACATTGAGATGAGAATAGAGTTTGCGAAATGCAGTGATATTTTTAGCATCCTGTGAGGTCACTTTGCTTTTTGCTTTAATCTCGATGGGATAAAATTTGCCGTCACGTTCGAGAACCAAATCCACTTCCGCACCGCTGTATAAGCGCCAGTGATAAAATTGAGGCGGTGTGCTAATTAAATTTGCTTGTTTGCGTAATTCCGAGACAACAGCATTCTCAAATAATGCACCCCATAATGGATGGGCAGCAATGGCTTCGGGACTTGAAATCATTTGTGAATAACACACTTGGCCTGTATCTGCAAAATAGCCTTTTGGCTTTTCGCTGATACGTTTGATGGGGTTGTTAGAGTAAGAAGGAAGTGATAAGCGATTCGGGGGGTGTGCAAGAAACTGATCAGGGTTGTCTAGCCAATGCAAGAGCCAGGGTTTGTTGTTGGTCATATTAGCGATTTCAGCTAGCGAAAACCCATCCAGGGTGATGATGATGGCGCGTCCTGCCAGGCTTTCAGCAATGGTATTCAGTACGCCCCATTGTTGCGAACCTGTCAGCAGAAATTGGCCGGGGCGTTTATTCTTATCAATAAACCGCTTTAAAGCAGGTATTAGCTCAGGCGCATATTCTACTTCGTCAAAAATAACAGGCAATTTAGTATTATTGAGGAAGAGATCAGGGTCGCGTCGGATATTTTGCACATCTTGAACAAAGCGAAGGATCTCCCTGTTAACAAGAATAAGGAAGATGAGTTATTGGTTACGGGATTAGTGGAAGAATTTAAGCAGAGAAATAATCAGCGCTGCTTGGGCGAAAGAAATTCCGAATACCCATTTAATGATATCGGACTTAACTTCGGCAAATTTCATATTCATTTCACTGCGAAGGGAGTTAATTTCATGATGCATTTCACTGCGAAGGGAGTTAATTTCATGATGCATTTCACTTCGAAGAGAGCTAACTTCATGAGAAAGATTATTAATAGCTCCATCTGAACCTTTTTTCGTTTGAAAGCTAGCTTCTAACACTTCCGCCAATATTTCAGCATGCGCCTCGGCTTGTTTAACTTCAACTCCCCGCGCTTCAAGCTTTTTCGCATAAGCTAATGTATCAAATGGAACGTTGTTGGTCATGGGATCCTCTTTTCTTAGTATCATTATTATAGCATCCTTTTAAACGAGGTTCGCTAGTCTATGTATTTGTTCTTAATATTGCAAGAGGCTGTAATTGGTAATGACAAAATGATTTCTGGAAAGAAGTTGAGAAAATTAGCTTGAACATGTTTTGTCTTCTGAATGACATGGTTTAGTTAAATGTATTCGAGTTATTTTATTTTAATAAATATTTTTTGATCATGTTAATTTCTTCTGTATATGCTTTAATCGGATTTATTTTTTATGGCTATTACTCGCAGATGACGTTAATTTTTTATTTATCTAAAATAATCTTGACATAATAGGAGCAATAAATAATATTAAGCGCCCACAGTAAATCTCATTGGTAATTGTCATTTTGATGACGGTTACTGCCTGAATATCAAGTCGACGAAAAAATCAAAATAAATATGTAATGAAAAATAAAGAAGGAGTAAGTATGCTATCAGCTGAATTTAAACAATCTACTATCGAGTCTCAAGTACAAACTGACCCATGGCCTTTTATATTAGCTGCTCTTAATTTAGATGTGTATAAAGCAGATGATAGACCTGCATTACCTGATGGGTGGGTGGAATTTAGTAATAGTAGCAACGAGGCTACAGGTTATTCTGGTGCATGCTATATAAATACAACGCATATGTTGGATTATGATCCAAATACAGGGTATGGATATATTTCGGTTGTATTCGCACATTGTGGCACGAATGAGACTACTGATTTATCAGATGATATAAACATCATGAAAGACCAAACTTTGTCTCAATACCCCTATGCGCTTGATTTTGTATCTCAAACCATGGATTTTTTGATAAAAGAATATGCTAATATTTCCACGGCCGTGTATTTTTACCAAACAGGATTTTCACAAGGAGCTGTTCTGGCTGATTTAGTCACGGCGACAATACAAAGATATCCCCAGCCATGTATGTTTGATATAGAAGGTTATCTTTGTTCGCATACCATTGAAAATCCTGGATCAAAACTTATTATCCAAGAAATGATTGATCAAGGAGAATTACCAACGGATGCTTTGTCGTATTTGACAGGGAATAAAAATATTGCTGAACTTTATTTCTCGGATGTAAATTTAATTAATACTTGTAATGAACAGATTAATCAGGATCGTTATTTAATCGCGCCAACTTATACTTATGAAGAAGGAGGAGGCCCTACTTTTCCAGTAGAAGTATATTATGGTGATAATGTTTATTATGGGGACAGCTATACTGCTCAAAATCAACATAATTTGAAAAGCATATATAATCGACTCAAATCAAATTGTGAGTATATAGGAATCAGCGCATATCCTTTTGGATTTCAGAATGGTTATGTCGCTTATTTAGATGGAGAAAAAAGAAAGAAGTATTGGGATGGGTATGCTCAAAAAGTGTGGGAAAAATATCCTACTTTGCAAGAATTGTTTGCGAGTGATTATGATGCTTATTATGCTGACTTTTATAAGTATCTCAAGCGTGTTCAAACAGAAGCCGCGAGTTTAATTACAGTGCAAGAACAGCCTATTCCTATTGCTAATTATAGTGAACCTTCTTCAGCGCCAAATGAAGAAATCTCTCTTGCAGTTGATGATATTGATTTAGATTGCTCGCCATTTAGTTTTGATGTTTATTACGCTAACGGAAGTAATGAAGGACCTTCGTTACCTGAAGGGTGGGAAAGATATGCATATTGCGATGATATATCTACCGGTTACTATGGTGTTTGCTATAAGCATCTTGAGTCAGATGGTAGTTATTCTATTGTGTTTGCGCATCGAGGTACTGAAAAAACATCACCAGTCGATTTATATAATGATTGGGAGGTTTTTAAAAGCTCTGTGCCTGACCAATATCAATCGGCACAGAGATTTGTATACGATGCAATAGATCTATTAAAAGTAACCTATAATGGCGCCACTTTCCGCTTTTATCAAACAGGGCATTCTCTTGGTGGTATTTTAGCTGATTTGGTAGGTGCAGATTTAAAGCAGCCATCGAGTACTTACGAGAATCCTGGATCAAAGACGATAATACAAAACATGATTAATCAGGGAACATTGCCTTCAGATTCGTTAGATTATGCCTCATCAGCATTTTATCCTCATCAATCTGATAGTAATATTGTGAATACTTGCCATGAGCAGGCTTCGAAATATATTTGGAGAGTGGTAAAGGAACCGTATCATTATGATGTAACACCTCATCCAGGTTATCCCATTCCAAAGTATGTTGTGGACAACTATTATTATATGAAGGGCTATAGCATCCAGGATAGGCATTCAATTGAGAATATGTATCTTTACATACAATCAGGTGGCTCCATGAGTGTAACTACTACTCAAATAGTTGGTGCACAGAATGGTTACATTGCTTACTTGAATCCAAATAGAACAGATTACTGGGACGGCTATGCTCAATATGTATGGGATAATAATCCTCAGTTGCGAGACAAGCTTTCTAATAATTATGAGGTTTATTTATCTAAATTTTATAAGGACTTAGACCACGTGTATCAAGAGGCACAAACAATTCAGAAAGAACAAGTTGTAACACGTGAAGAAATGTCTATGCTTCCAAAAAAACAGCTAGAACGAGTTGGTGTCAGTCAATTCGGGCTATTTAATCAGCAGAATGTTAATGTCTCTAGCAAAGAGTTAACAGATAGCTTTATTTTTATTGAGAAAGAGGAAAGTAAAACCATTTCAAATAATAATGTTTCAGTAAATTTCGAAGAAAAACCTCTGCAAGCTTCAGCGATGAACAAATTTGGATTTCTTGGAAAAAATAATGCTAATAGAAAGGTTGAGACAATAGAAGATATAATAGAAGATTTTTCTATGGTTGAAAAAAAACCTTCTGGATGCTGTATTATATAAAAATTTTGGAGAAAATACGATGGTCGCCTATTTTATGCGGGCGACTATATGTTTCAATAAAGGAAATTGAAATTGAAAAGGAAAAGATATGCTAAAAATCGTCAAATTTTTTTTGTTATTACTCATTAGCACAACAGCGGTTGCCAGACAGCTACATGGCGAGATACAAGATCAAACATCTTTATTTGCTATGAATTCTTCGCTACAAGAAGTGCCAGCTTTTGTTTTTGCGCAAGGGAATCCTGATAGCTTTCCTGTTAAGCAATACATAATAAAGGGTTGTTTTGTTGTTATTAAAATTAAAGATACTTCGGAATTCATTTTGGGTAGGGGCGTGTTAGATTTAGAATCATATAATCCCGCGGATGGAATGTTCAAATATAAATTTACCATTGATAATTTGGCATTTTCAAAATCTACAGATTCAGGCCATGAAGAGATTTTTCATACTTGTGAACGAGAAACAACAGATATTCCAATCCATGGTACCCTTCACTTTGATGTTGATAATAATACTTATACTATGATTGAAGGACGGTATGATAAATTGACAAAAAATATTGCTCCCATTAAATCAATCAATGGTATTTCCCTTAAAAGCACAAAAGAGCTTTTATCCAGCGGGGTGGAATTCAAAATGGAAAAAGATATCCCCGTTACAATTGATATTGAATAAGCTCCTTTAACACGCATTCGGTAAAGTCCGACCGCAAGTAGGGTTAGCCTCTGGTGTGCACCATAATGTCAGATACACTTGCATGCCATATTGAACATTTTCGCTTCCATTATGGGCATAGGTATCAACATGAACTCGATAATAAGCACAAGAAGAAGTATTGAAAGTTGCAGAGGAATCCATCGGATAATAAATAATGTCTCCTTGAGGGGAGGATTGATAGTGCATCCCTGCAGTCCATTGCTCAAGGGCCGCCTTACCATCAGTAGTTGGAACGTAGGGTACTGTGATAAGAAGGTATGGATAAAACCCTGAGGGGCAGCAGGAATCAGTGAACAAATCGGTACCGCAGCTGCCATAATAATAAAATTTACGAGAATGATTAAAATTATAGGTATTAGTCGTTTTGCTCGTGCTACATTGCCCTTCTTGTACTCCTATTTCGCTATTCTCACTCGCTGTCGTAAACCCCCCCGACCATAGCACAAACGCACTATTTGGCTTCAACTGACTTGTTGCCGGAGACAACATCGCCAACTGCGTACTATCTGCTGCATAGCTAGTAAGAGAACCCAAACTCAACAATAAAAATAAATGTCGCTTTGCCATCAACATTTGTATTTCCTTATTTTTCGCGGTAGGTAAAAAAGATTTATTAGAATTTTTAAACGCGGTGAGAAGGCTAACAGAAACCCATAAGCTTCACAAGCATGCGATTAATAAATTTCGATTCTCGCTAACACGGATTCGTACTGCACGTGTTATTCGGA
>SCTP01000222.1 GCA_004322325.1 Gammaproteobacteria bacterium
ATGAAGCCGCTAATAGCGCCAGGAGCTAAGGTGTAAAGATAGTATTTAAACTGCTGGATAGCGCTACTGCTGGCAAAGTTTTGAGTGGTGACATTCGAAAAAGTGAGAAAAGGATAATAATTGGGAGGACAGCAACCACGCGTATAAATGATGCCTGATGCACAAGCAGGGCCTGATGAATCTGAACAATTGGCGGGTGTGCTAAATTCCCGGGTATCTAAAAGAAATGTCCCGATGGCAGGTGTGAAGTTACTAGTGGGTGTCACAGTGGATGGAATGTTTGTGCTGTCAAGGGCATAACCAGCGATGGAATAGAAACTGAATATTAAAATTAAGCAAGATCTGATTTTCGATGAAGTAATAACCATATTTTGCTCCTTCGACGACACTTACAACTTAATTATAATCTGATACAAGGCTAATCCACAAACTACTCCTTAGATAGGTTTTTTACAATACTCCGTCCATTGAGTAAAATGATAGCTACTCTATCTTTTTGATATAAAAAATAATGCGAATTAAACTTTTACAAAAATTTCTACGACTAGAAGCCTCAAGTGGCATCATCTTATTTTTGGCCACCATGGCGGCTATCACTTGGGCTAATTCCCCCTTTTCAGCTATTTATCAAAAAGTTACTCAACTTTCTTCTTTTTGGATTAACGAAGGCTTGATGGCTGTTTTTTTCTTATTAGTAGGATTAGAGCTAAAACGTGGTTTTGTAGAAGAAAATCTCGCCCGCCTCTCTCATGTCCTCTTACCCGCGATAGCCGCACTCGGCGGGATGATAGCTCCCGCACTGCTTTACACCTTCTTTAATTTTCACCATCCCTTCGCCGTGAAAGGCTGGGCTATCCCGGTTGCCACCGATATCGCCTTCGCTATCGGCGTGTTATCCTGCTTCGGCCGTCGCGTCCCCGTCGCCCTTAAACTCTTTTTACTAGCCCTCGCTATTTTCGATGACATCGGTGCCATTATCATCATCGTCTTATTTTATTCCCACGGCTTAGCCTATCTCTGGCTATTTCAAGCCGCTGTCTTGGTATTCATTCTTTACTTATTTAACAAACTCTCCATCCAACCCCTGTTTCCCTATCTCGTCATCGGCATTTGGTTATGGCTATGCCTACTCCATTCCGGCATCCATCCCACGCTGACTGGCATAATAGTTGCCCTTGCTATCCCTTTTTCTTCCGGCCGCCGATTAGAAGAGACCCTGCACCCCTGGGTTGCTTACCTCATCATGCCGCTGTTTGCCTTAGCCAACGCCGGCTTTTCATTTCAAGGCCTATCCTTCCAACTCCTCACCGATACCGTCGTCCTTGGCATCACCTTTGGGTTGTTTATCGGCAAACAAATCGGCGTTTTCGGTTTCTCCTGGCTGCTGATCAAGTCCCGCTTCGCCAAGCGTCCCTACAATACCTCCTGGCTAGACCTCTATGGCGTGGCCATTCTCTGTGGGATAGGTTTTACTATGAGCCTATTTCTTGGTACCCTTTCCTTTCAAAACGCCGACCTTTATTTGGCCGAAATGCGGCTCGGGGTCTTATTAGGGTCCGTCCTATCTGGTCTAGTCGGTTCGCTGGTGTTACTGGTAAGTTTTAGAAATAGGAGTACCATCCTTGGCTAATGTGTACATGAAAAAAGTAAATGGATTTCGACGTCTTATAGGTTGGCTGATTCACGCCTTTACAGCAAGCGGTGCCTGTGTGGGATTGCTTTGCCTGCTTGCGATTTATCAACATAATCTCTTAGCCGCTTTATGGCTGATGAGTGCTGCGATTATCATTGATGCGGTCGATGGCATGTTTGCCCGCATGATCAAAATCAAAGAAGCCGCCCCCGAAATTGATGGCGCCTTATTAGATAACATTGTCGATTTCGTGAATTACACGATTGTTCCCTGCTTTTTCCTCCTCGTCACCAATTTATTACCCGAGCATTGGCGATTAGTCTGTGTGATGGCAATTACTTTTTCTTCTACCTACCAATTTACCCAAGTCGATGCCAAAACCACAGATCATTTCTTTAAAGGCTTCCCAAGTTATTGGAATATCGCCGTGTTTTATCTCTTCTTCTGGCAAATGAGCAGCATGACCAACATGATCATCCTCCTCTCGCTCGCCGTATTAAGCTTCGTACCCATTAAATACGTCTATCCCTCACGGCTTGATTACTTAACCAGCAATAAATACCTGCGTTTTACCATGGTTATCCTCACCGTTTTATGGGGAGCGGCAACATCGGGCTTATTATGGCTCTATCCGCAAACCAATCATTTTCTAGTCGCTGTTTC
>SCTP01000223.1 GCA_004322325.1 Gammaproteobacteria bacterium
GGCAAGATTATTTTCTGCTTTGATTTCTTTTATTAATGTTTTGATTTCATCTTCTAAGCATTTAATTAGAGTTAATTCTATTGTTATTTTCTCTAATTTTAATTGATAAACGCTCTTAACTATGGTTAATTTTTCTCTTAAATTATCCAATTGGCTAATCTTATCCACTATTTTTTTTATTTCATTTTTTTCTCTTTCAATACTATAAAGAATAGAGTGCATATCATGCACTAATGATACTATTTTTTGATCGATACTTGACTTTTCTTTGCACTTCTCCACCTGCAATTTCTCATCTTTCTCTATCACTATTTTTAATTCTAAGTCTTGTCTTCTAGATTCTAGCTCATCTAATAAAGCATCTTTTGCTTTTAATTCATTTTTTAATTCTTCTAACTTTCCTGCCCGCTCTTTTATTAAATTTTCATAAAAAGAAGCCATTATATCAAAACTATCAGAGACATCTTCTTTGTTGATAAGATCAAATAACATCTCAACTTTCTGAGAAAAATCCGTTGGCCCCATTTCTTTTTTCGGTAATGGATCAATTAATATAGATAACTCCTTCATCGAGAAACTTAACATATCGAGCATTAACGTATTTTTACATTCGAGGTTATTCTTAACTCTCTCTATTTTTTCTATCAGCAATTCACCTGCTTCATAATAAATATCTTTAAAAGCTAATTGGCTTAATTTTTTCATCTCTTCTGCTATTTTTTCCGCCCGTTCGTTTTTATGCTTTAAGGGCTTTATCGCTTTTCTTAAGATTTTATTAACAGCCTTTAATTGTTCCCAATATTCTTCCGGCGTCAGCTGGGCGGATGCTCTTGTTGTGCTCATAGTAGTAACCACTCTCGTTTATCATAATGAATAAATCTTAATTTTATATAAATACTGGCATAAATTCATAGTTATGTCAAAATTTGGATCTGACCTGCCTGGTTTTTTAGCACCAAAACTACATAGAGAGGTTAGCCCCGATTGTTAAATAATTTTTCAATGCCATTTTAAATTCTTTAAATTCAAGCACTGTTATGTCATTAATAAATAATAAAGTTATTCATCTATCAAATGAGACAAATGATATTATAGAAAAAATGGAGGAATTTTTTTCTATAGTGCCAAATTACAAAAACTATAGGGAGTATTTAAAGAAAGAATCTTCATCTATTCCATTATTTTCAATTATCAAAAGTGATCTGACATTTGTATCAGAAAGTCATGATAAGAGATATAAGGCGGACAAATTAGCAGAATTTATCTTACAAGTAGTAGAGCAACAAAAAGCATTACTCCTGTTAGAGCCAAAAAGGAAAAAAGATAACTCCATAAATAATTTCTGGCGAATAGAGAATTTGACCAGATTAAAATTAAATCTTCTACAATTTCTATCTGCTTCTCATGGTATGAGATATAAATGAGGCAGCAGAAGAAATCAATTATCGAGCGGCCAGAAAGATAATCAATGCGAAGAATACAATTGATGCAAATAAAACAACTCATTCGAAAAAACGCATGTCAATGATTCTACCAAACATCAATAATAATAGTCATGATCAAAAAAGAGCATCGCAGCCGGAAGATTTAAGAGCTGAAAAGAAAACTCCTCCCCTTTATCTATCAATAACAATTCTGCACGCACTGGATCACCTTCAGTTTGCTCAAATAAAGATATACCAATATCACCAAAAGCCTTCAATGAATTACCTTTAACTGCTTTTGATGATAATCAAAATCTAATAAAATTTTTTATTACTGAACAATCGCAAGTAAATGCTATATATGCTTTTTGTGAAAAAAATCTTTGCATTGAAATTATAAATTTTTATTCTGATCTTCAGATTTTAAAAGATATAAAAGATGAAGACAAAGAACAATGGAACGCTCAATTAAATAAAATCTATAGATCTTATTTAATGGATCAGAATCCGCAGGCTAAGCTAATCAATGTCAGTCATGACTCGAAGACTGCATTCACAGCGATCAAAGACAGTGGCATTGAGAATCGTGTCGAAATACAAGAAGCATTGGAAAATATGAGAAACGATATATGGGTTAATATGGTAAAACCAATGACGGGGTTAGTAAAAACAGTAAGGGAAGCGGGTGGAGAAAAAGCAATTAATGACGCCAAGATTACTAACAGCAATACTAATCGAATACAATATAAGGGATAACCCTCAGGATGAGTTAAATAGTAATGATTTAATTAGCAAAAAATTAAAATAACTATCTTATTGTTTATCCTCTTTCATTTTAATGATGGAAGAGGATGACTTAAAATAAAAATCCCACAAAAACAAGCTGTTAATTACGATGATTGATTTTTTTCATCCCCTTAACCTTTACTTGTCAAAATTACGCCTATAATTATTTATAAGCACATAAAACATACGAGCGAGGGTGTTGTTATGATTTCGAGAAACTCAGAAGAATTATCAAGCACAGATTTAGCAAACAGCCGAACAAAAACAGACCGAGAGCTCTTTCTAGCGATTCCTGAAGACGAATTTAATCAGTACAACAATAAAAATTATTCCAAACCTCACATAAAAGAAATGATTGATAACTTTAATGCCTCAAGTGAATTTGTTATTACAGAAATTGTAAAAGACCCACAATCAATTGATCGTTGGGCAAGAACCATGAATAAATGTATAAAAGCAGGAAATTTAAATGGTGCATTTTGTATTCTCGGTGCCTTTAATAATACTATCCTTAATCCAATAAGAGGAGTGGACGATAAAAACCTTTCTTCAGCAACAAAAGAGATTATAGAAAAAGCTGATTATATTTTTTCAAATCTAAAGGGATTTAAAAATTATAAGGAAAAATTAGCAAAATTACGAAAATCAGGTCATCCTATCCCTTTTATTGGAATGGTCACAAGAGAGCTTACTTTCAGTAATGAGAATCCAACAGAAGAAACAAAAAAAGAAATGAGGGATTTAGTTATCAAGCCTATCCTAAAAGATCAAGAAGATAACAAAAAATTATTAGAAAAACACAAAAAAACCAAACCCAATCCAGCCGACAATCTTTGGGAAACAGAAAACTTATTGCAATCAGCAAAGCAAAACTTACAAGAACTAACTTCAGAAAAGGATTATGAAAATCTTCCTACAGAAAAAGAAGCATTAAAAGAGGCAACTGAGGCTATCTTATATCAAGTAGCTAGAGAAAAAGCTGACCCCACCGCTAATATTAGCCTTAAACAACCAACGCAAGCTAAAAAAGCAGATACCTTGAGCAAAGCAACAGCCAAGAAGAGCACTAAATCAATGAACTCTTCTAGTTCCTTCGCTTCATTTTCCTCCTTCAACATTTTTAAGCAAAGGGATAGAGCAGGAAGCATTGATATTAACCCCAAAGACCCGCCTCCAAGACAATCATCTATAGTGTCAAAAGAAGGAGTTGATTTACCCAGAACAGGTGAAACTCCACCTTATAGTCCTTCTAGTTCAGTTTCAGGTTTTGATAATAATAATAACAATAATAATAGAGAACAGGCTGGACCATCAGCACCACCAGAACCACCTGAACATGCAAAAAGAAGGCTAGAGAAAGAAACCAATGAAAATGAGCCTACTCAGCCAAAACCAATTAGCCGGTCAAATAGCTAATAAATAAATTGTCTTTTAAAAACTGCGCCATTCTCTTCATACCGAATGGCGCTTGGTTATATCTATCTCGGTGGCCCAATCTGATTTTTAAATTCTACGCCATGATTACTATTATTATTTGAACTTACCGCCCTAAATAAACTCATCCACTTTAATTTCCTCTTTTCCCGAGGCTTATGTATCCCTTCGAGAAATTCCTTTCTCCGTTTTCTCCATGCAGGTAAACTAATAACCTTAAAGGTAAAAACATTCTCATCTTTATCCCTTGTAATAGCTAGTCTATTATTACCTTCTATAATCAACTTATCCGTATTACGCATGCGAAATGATTCTATGCTTAAAGCTTCCACTGCTTTTCTACCTATTTTTTTGGCGAATGCCTCAAAATCAACTTCATAATAAAGGTTCTCTTTAAGATGCTTAAGCTGTTCTTTTTCCATTTCTCTAAATTCTGGATTGTTAGCGGTAATAGCCATGTATTGTTCGAAATCTTTTTGACGTTGATCAGCTCGGGAGGGGGTAGAAGACGATGTTTTTTTAGGCTTATTCTTGTGTGACTTCCAATCTTGATAGATAGTGTTATCCATAATATGATCATCGTTGAGAGAAAAACAATATGTCTTAACGATATCATCTAATGCACTGCTATTATCGATTGGATACTCCAAAGTAGACTCAAATGAATCAGTCAGTGATGATTGTGCAGCTTCATTTTCATCCATAATGATAATCGTATTGATAACATTTTTTTCAACTTGAATTATTGTTTCTAAATACGCTTGAATGGAAGCTATATAATTACTATTCTCATCTGATTGAAAAGTAATAACAACATTGTATCCTCCACTCTTCACTAAATTCTCCAATGTGCCTTTCCATGATTTTTTAAACTCAGCCGTATCAGCTTTTTTTATATCGTTAAAATCAAACTTAAATAACATATTCTTCTTGTTCCTATTATTTTTTAGTTATTAATTACATGCAGCTTCACATAACGCTCCTCACGAAGCTCCTCCATCTGTTCTTTTACCGATTTCTTTGTAGAAGATTTCATGCCAAAAAAAGGATGCTCTTG
>SCTP01000224.1 GCA_004322325.1 Gammaproteobacteria bacterium
TCTTCCATTGCATTCGGATACAACCGATCCAAGATGCGATCAGGCAAGGCATCAATGATTTTATGAATCACGGCGTCCATTTCTTCATGTGTCATACCAAATACGCCTCTTAGTTGTGCATCTGATTTGACATTAAACACGACTTCGCAAAGATCACACACTGCATGAGTCACATCATCCGCCAATGCAAGCTTTTTTGATTCCATTATCTATTCCCTAATTATACACCTACTTTTTTTTCGCCAGAGCCATTTCATACAATACATTTTTACGTTGACCGGTGATTTTACTCGCTAAAGCGGCTGCTTGCTTTACCGGTAGAACCTCCAAAAGAATATCAAGGACTTCTTCCGGAATCACCTCTTTCGTTTCACTCATTTCTTCATCACAGCCTTGCACCACTATCACCACCTCTCCGCGCTGTTCCAGCGGATGGGCAGTGTATCTATCTAATAAATTTTGCAAATGATTCGTTAATACCGATTCATGTATCTTAGTCAATTCCCTCGCTACCGTCGCTTTTCTTTCCGCACCGAACACATCGCGCAGCGCTTCTAAGGTCGATAAGAGACGATGGGGCGCTTCGTAAAAAATCATGGTACGGGTTTCGTGCAAAAGTGTATTTAAGCGATGGCGGCGAGCTTCTGATTTGGCAGGTAGAAAACCTTCAAAAGTAAATCGATCGGTTGGCAACCCCGCTGCACTTAAAGCCGCAATGGCAGCGCACGGACCTGGAATCGGCACTACTTTCACCCCGCACGCTTTGGCTTCTCGCAACAAAGGAAATCCTGGATCGCTGATAAGCGGCGTGCCCGCATCACTGATGAGGGCAATCGATTCACCTTGAGCCAAATACTCTAACACCAGCTTGAGCTGTTCGCGTTCGTTAAATTCATGTAAAGAAAACATTGGCTTGGCGATGGAATAATGCTTTAATAACGGCGCTGCATGTCGAGTATCTTCTGCAGCAATCCTATCCACCGTTTTTAACACCTCAATCGCCCGCAATGTGATATCCTGCAGATTACCAATCGGTGTTGCAACAACGTATAATGTTCCTGTTCTGTCTTTTTGCATAAGAGAGCCACGCCAATGAAAAAACAGTTGCTACTAGGGATGATGATGACCGCTCTGATCGGACTAACCAGCTGCTCATCTGTTTCATTACCCTCCTTTACCCCGTCGTCATCGAAAAACTCAGCTTCGTCAACGGGCACGGGAACGTATAATACTGCTTTATGGGAAGGGAGCCCAGCTGAAATTTGGGCGACGTTAGAACCATTATCTTCGTCACGATTAACCGCTCTTCAAAGTCAAGCGACAGATCCCGTGAAGAGTGCCTGGATTCAACTCGCGCTCATCAGTAAACGCAATAGCACCAACACTCAGCAATTAGCCCGTGATTTAATCGCATGGCGCGCGCAAAACCCTTCTCATCCAGCGAATTCCTTACTCCCTAGCGATGCCGCTTTAGATCAATTACAAGCGCTCCCACCGCCGCAACATCTTGCCATTTTATTGCCGCAACATGGCCCTTATGGCTCATCCGGTCAAACGGTGCGCGAAGGCTTTTTAAATGCGTATTATGCCAACCTTGCGAAAGTGGGTAATCAAAGTGTGAAGTTCTATGA
>SCTP01000225.1 GCA_004322325.1 Gammaproteobacteria bacterium
GGTGGTCATCACATGCACGGCGAGGATGGTATCCGGTTCTATACGCGGCTGCAAACCATCAGTTCTCGATGGGAATACAAAGCACTGACGAAGCAGCAGCATTTTGTCATGCCAACTTTGGAGTAGCGATTGGCCGTGGATTTTTTGCGTCGTTAACGCCGTACTGTAACAATTTTTTCATGGTGGTCTCTGCTTCTTGGTTGGAGGAGCAATTTATCACTAAGTTGTTAGCTTGAGCTTTGAAAACGATATTTTTAAGACGATTGTTCTCAACTAAATCAGGCAGGTTTGTTTTAAGTACTTCCCATAACTCTGGCTGGCTAGATTGTTTAGCAGAATTAAATTTGATGATTAATTGAAGTTTGTTTTTTGTTGTTTCCAGTAAAGGGAGAAAGTCTTTAAGGCGTTTGTGAGCCAGTGCTTTTAAATTCTTTTTATTTTGCTGGCTAAAAGCAGAGATTGAATTATTGTTATTTGTATGAGCACGTGCTTCAGTTAAAAGCGAACTAAATTTTTCTGCGCGAGATAGCTCAGCATACGTAAATAAATCTTGGAGTATAGGAAGGGATTTTTTTTCTCTAAGATAAATCCACCATATCTGTGATGTTCTATTGCGAATTTTTTCAGGGATATGAAATTTTTGCTCACTAAAAATAGTGTTCGTAATAGCGTGAAATATTTTATCACTCTCGGCGTTATCCTTCAAAATAAAATTTTCTAATTTAACTTGCATGGCATCCCACAGCATCACAGCAAAGAAAATTGAAGCATTAATAGGTAAGCTTAATCTCGCTTTTTCATCTATTTCTGCCAACATAAGTTTGATAAGCTGATTGGGAGTCGTGTGAGTAAAAATTCGATTAAATATTGGTGCATAAGCGGTTAATTCTTTTTGTGCATTATCTGCGTAGCCAGAAAAGAAGAGTCTTGTAATATGGTAGTATAATGTACCTGGATTAATATCTTTAAAAATGCTATGTTGTTCACTTGCGTGTTTTTCTTCTCGGAGAAGTTTCTCAACTTCTTTATTCAATTTAAAGTGATGTTCATCTTCAAATTTCGCTTTGAATCTTAATAATCGCAACAGTCGCGTAGGATCTTTCATGTGTTCTATCGATCCAACCGGTACGAGTGTGCGAGTTTTTAAATCTTCAAATCCGCCAACAAAATCAAGAATGATATTGTGCTCATGAATATAAATTAATCCATTCATGGTGAGATCAGCTTCTAGCGCAGTGTTTCTTAGCTTATCTTCACCTGGATTTTTGCTAAAATTAGAGAGTTGAATTTTGTAATTATCTATTTCAACATATAATATAGTAATATTGCCCTTGATTAATTTGCTCTTAATGGGTTGATTATTATACTGATGAGAGCTAAATAATGATTCGCATTCTTCTAATGATAAGTCTATTTTCATGTCATAATCGTTTGAAAAAATTCCTTTCAATATCGCATCTCTTACGCAGCCACCATAAAAACATGGTTTTTCACTTTTTTTTGATTCTTTTAGTAAGAGATCGAATACCCACTGAACAGGAGCGGGGAGGTCCATTGTAAGTGTATATTTTTTCTTAAATAATTTTTCTTGAGGAAGTGATGGTACTGCTGGCGATGGTTGTTCAATTGTATTTTCCTTAATGAGAAGGGTAATGCTGTCTTTGTTGGCATTTTCTTCTTCTTCATCCAATATATCCTCAAGAAATTCTTGATAAACTTTGATTTCTTTATATTGTAGTGTGTGTTGATCGTATTTCCCCTTTTTCTTTTTGGCAAAGTCTAAGGCTTCCCTATAAACCGCTTCTGCTTCTCTTTGATAAGGATTTGCTCGGCGCCAATTATTCTTTATTCTGGCTTCTGCTGCGATGGCTGCATAACAATCTCCTTTACCAAAATTAGATTTAATGAAATTTAAATCATCATTATAATCAGGTGATTTCTCAAATTCTTCATACGTTTTTACTGCATCCTCATAATTACCATTTTTAAATTGCGTGTAAGCGGTGATTAATAATGGATTTTCAGAAGGTTCTTTAAGCATAAAAGAAGTATTATCCGAATGAAGTTCTGATTTTCTTTTGATGCCGTGTGTGGCTTTTTTTAATTGGTCCTGTCGATTTTCTGCTGATTTCGCAGTGAATGCATTAAGCATGCCAATACTCAGGCGTGTGGTTGTTTTATCAAATTTTTCTTTTAACTCATTAAGCTCGCGAATTTTATTGGAGATTTGTTTTAATAATTTTTGATTAGCAGTGATGTCATAGGCAGGTTTTTTTTCACCGAAGCTTTTTTCAAGTTTATAAATTAATGAATAGGCTTTTAAAATAGTTTTTTTGTTTTCTAGAGCTAATTTTAAAATATACCATGCTCCTGTTGTGCTAAAGTTAGGGCGTAATGTGGTGCTCAGATTATTGTAAGTGCTATCAAAGGGATAGCTATTAAGCGTTTTTTCTACATTTGGTTCCCACTGATTATAGGCTATTCTAAGATAGCTGATAATACCTCGCATTATTGTGTAGGGGTTCCACAGACCATTGTGATAGTAGTGGCGGTTAGTGGGGATTTGCGATGGATTGTCTGCGATGTCAGCTATAAGTTTCATTAATTGCGTTACGTAGTCTTGATTAAAAAGATTTTGGAAGTCGCACCGGCTATCGGTAAGTGTGTTATGCTCTAGCTGAGTAAGGCTGGCGGTATTGTTTTTTCCGAGCAAGATAGCGATGGATTGGATTTTTTTGTTCTGTTCAGTCAGGAGCATGGATACGTAAGTGTAACATAGAAGTGTTTTTTTCAAAATAGGATTATCTTCGATTTGGCCAGCAAATTTAAGGGCGTTTTCTAATAAATTATACGCCTCTTTATGGTCAATAATCTCGGTTCCTTGAGGATCTTTTTTATCATATATTCTGGTAAAATTACGTATTATTTTAGATTGTTTTATATCCGCTAAGAAAATATAACTTTGCGTAGCTAATTGAGGGTCTTTTATTTTTTCTAAAAAAGGCTTAAATTTTTTTATCAAATTTTTTAGTTGTGCGATACTGTTTAAATCAGCTATTTTTTCTTGAATGCTATTTTCTAATGCTAAACTATAGAAGTCGAAAAGATGAAAAAAAGTAAGATTAACATAGAATATTGTTTCTTCAAATTCAATTTTCTCATCAGTAGATGGAGTTTTTTTTAAAAGATCGAGATGTTTCATCATTTCAGAACCGAGAACAATCATTTGAGGGTACTGGTTGGATAGAAAGTCAACATGAGTACATAAGCCTATTATTTTCATTTGTAGCCAGCCACTCATTTTACGTAAGGTATCTTCTTGTTCTGAGTTGCCAATAATATGCTGTTCAATGTAATCATGAAAATCGCACGATCTTTCAAAAAGCCGAGTTTTTAATTGGTTTAATACCATCATCTTGGCTGTCGCGGTATAAGTATCTTGATCGAGGCCGATTGGGATGATGTTTGGTGGTAAGTTAGTTGACAAGCCAAGTGCGGAAAAGGTTTTTCTAATTTGCTTATAATGCTCATTAAAAAATTCTTGCGCCTTTTCTTCTAGCAGAGAGCAGTCAATTTTTATACGATGATATTCTTCTTGAAGTTCTAAAAATGTTGGCATAAGTGATTGTTTCCCTACATAAAATAAGCGCTTCATTATAGCGAAAGACTATCTGCTGTCTATTTTTTTATTGCGCCCGGCGGTTTGATCGCTTTACTATAAATGCACTCTCGATGACAAACGTTAATAGGATGGATATGCTCTGCTTCCAATTTAAAGCTAGTTTTTCTCCCTGCACTATTTTTCAGCTTCTACACTATGACCTGGAAAAATTAGAGCATCAGTTAGCAGAGATGATTCGCCGGGCGCCGCATTTTTTTCAAGGGGCGCCGGTCGTGATTGATTTAGAAAAAGTGAAGCCATTCGGGGTGCTGAATTTTGCGCATATTAAGCAATTATTGTTAGCGCATAACATGATTCCCATCGGGGCGCGTAATGGTAGTCAAGCGCAACAGGAAGCGGCCGCGATAGCAGGGCTGCCCTTGGTGAATATTGGTAAATCGAACACCCATCATCCCGTGGAAAAAAAAGCACCGATGGCTACGCCCACCAAGTTAATCACGCATCCTATCCGCTCTGGCATGCAGGTTTACGCCAAAGGTGGTGATTTAATTGTCACCGGCTCCATTAGCCCAGGGGCAGAAATCATGGCGGATGGTCATATTCACGTGTATGGGCCGTTACGAGGGCGAGCGCTGGCGGGCGTGCAAGGTCACCAGCAAGCCCGTATTTTTTGCCGCCATCTTGACGCCGAACTGGTTTCAATTGCAGGATATTACCTGACGAACGAAGATATGCAGACTTTTTCCAGGCAGGATGGCATGATGCAAGTCTATCTAGACAATCAGCAAATACGAATAGAGGTAATATGACAAAAATTATTGTCGTGACATCGGGTAAAGGCGGGGTTGGTAAAACAACGACCAGCGCTTCTTTTGCAACCGGTTTGGCTAGTCGCGGTTATAAGACCGTCGTGATTGATTTTGATATTGGATTGCGCAACCTGGATTTAATCATGGGATGCGAGCGACGGGTTGTGTATGATTTTGTCAATGTTATTCGTGGCGAGGCGAACTTAAATCAAGCATTAATTCGCGATAAGCATGTGAAAGAATTGTATATCTTACCGGCTTCTCAAACGCGTGATAAAGATGCGCTTACCCTGGAAGGGGTGGAGAAAGTGTTGGCAGAGTTGAGCAAAACTTACGACTATATTATCTGCGACTCCCCCGCTGGGATTGAACGCGGCGCACAGTTGGCGATGTATTTTGCTGATAGTGCGATTGTCGTGACGAATCCAGAAGTTTCCTCGGTGCGAGATTCTGATCGTATGTTGGGCTTGTTAGCCAGTAAGACAAAACGGGCGGAAGAAGGGAAAGGGCCGATCACCGAGCATTTGTTATTAACCCGTTATGCCCCTAAGCGTGTCGCAAAAGGGGATATGCTCAGTGTCAAAGATGTGAATGAAATCTTATCCATTCCTTTGTTAGGGGTCATTCCGGAATCGCAAGCGGTATTGCGTGCTTCTAACTCGGGTGCGCCGGTGATTTTGGATAATAAAAGTGATGCAGGGCTTGCTTATGCAGATGCCATCTCGCGCTTTCTCGGCGAGCATGTGCCCTATCGATTTATTGAAGAAAAACAACGCTGGTTTAAGCGCCTGCTGAACTTTAGAGAAAAGGAAGCAGTATGAGCATTCAAACCCAGCTGCACAAAATTTTGCATTATTTTCAGCGGCCAGAAAAATCCGCCAAAGTGGCGAAAGAACGCTTGCAGATTATTATCGCCCATGAGCGGGGTGAGCGGGATAAGCCAGATTATTTACAGGCAATGCAGAAAGATTTATTAGATGTCATTACGAAGTATGTGAGTATTAATCGAGAAGATGTGAAGATTGAGTTGGAACGAAAGGACGGGTGTTCCATATTAGAATTGAACGTGGTGTTGCGTGGAGGCGTTCATCAAGCAGGATGATTGCTAATTTATTTATCTTTATAGTGAGTTTATTGCCGCTTCATGCCATGGCTGAAGTGGTCTATGAAATAAGCGGCTCGCCTTATGCTCCTAATAATGCGGCTCTGCCTGCTACCATTCCGTCTCCCGTAGAAAAAGTCATTATTGTCGATCCGAAAGAGCATGTGTGGGGCGCTTATAACTCAGCTGGTAAGCTGATTCGCTGGGGCATTGCGACGGCTGGCGATGATTGGTGTCCTGACTTGAAAAGTGCATGCCGTACGCAATCAGGCCATTTTCGCATTTATTCATTAGGTGATAGCAGTTGTGTCTCCCATAAATTTCCTCTTCCTGATGGTGGAGCGTCTATGCCTTATTGTATGTATTTTAACGGCAGCCAAGCGTTGCACGGTTCAAATGAGGTAGAGTACGATAACGCCAGCCATGGCTGTGTGCGTGTGCATGTCGATGATGCTAAATGGCTGCGCTATCACTTTGTCGAAGGGCCGACAGCCGCTAATCATTACCGTGGTACGCAAATTATTATTAAGTCTTATTGAATGCAGAAACTACCCCGTGATTTTTATGATCGTGATACCATTATCGTGGCAAAAGAGCTGCTAGGAAAATATTTAGTGCACGTTATGAACGGCACGGAATATATCGGCAAAATAGTCGAAGTGGAAGCTTACCTGGGGCCGCATGATCTGGCTGCACATTCTGCCAAAGGATTAACGAATCGCACGAAAGTCATGTTTGGAGCGCCGGGCCATGCTTATGTTTATATGATTTATGGCATGTATTATTGCTTCAATGTGGTGACGGAGCGAGAAGGTCATGCTTCCGCCGTCTTACTGCGTGGGATTGAGCCAGTGAAAAACATTACGGAGCGGACCCAAGGACCAGGCCTGTTATGCAAAGCCATGCATATCGATAAACAATTGAATGGCCATGATTTATTAAGCGATGATTTTTATCTTGCCGCTCTGCCTGAAGCGGAATCTTTCACAGTGGTAAAAAGAGCACGGATTGGCGTAGACTATGCGAAGCATTGGGCAAAAAGATTATTGCGATTTTATATCAAAAATAATTCGTTTGTTTCTAAACCTTGAAGGATGAAGTCATGCAAATGGAGATAGCCAATATTGGATTAGGTTTTTTGGAAGGATTTGCGCTGATTATTTCTCCCTGCATTCTACCTATTTTACCGCTGATTCTCGCTGGTTCATTCACTGGAAGTAAAAGGCGGCCGGTAGGCATTATTCTTGGATTCGTGATTATTTTTGCCTTGTTTACTTTTTTCTCTCGCGAGTTAATTCACTTGTCAGGTCTCAATCCCAATTTCATTCGCTCTTTCTCATACGGTCTTCTTATCTTACTTGGTCTCCTAATGACGTCGACTTACTTAACGGAGCAGTTTGCGCGGCTCACTCAACGCTTAGCCAGCACAGGGTCAGCGCTTTCTTCTGTCAATGATACCCAAGGGGGTTTGGTAAGCGGCATGTTATTTGGTGGGTTAGTGGCGCTTATTTGGACGCCTTGTGCTGGGCCTATTTTGGCGGCGGTGATTGTGCAAACGGTGATTCAGCAGACCACGTTGACGAGTTTTTTCGTCATTTTAGCTTTTAGCATAGGCGCAGGGGTGCCGATGTTAATGATTGCACTTTTTGGGCGAGGAGTTGTGTCGAAATTTAGTTTTTTCCAAACGCATACGATTATTTTACGGAAATTATTAGGTGTGATTATTATCGCCAGTGTGGGTTATATAGTTTACTCAGAAGGTGGCACGTCTATTTCTTCCGCTGCGGAAACCTCGAGTCAAACAGCGCAGACTTTACGCGATGGGTTGTCTAATCCGTATCCTGCTCCTCCCGTAGCGGGGATTACGGCATGGATTAATTCACCACCTTTACAGTTAAGTGATTTGAAAGGGAAAGTAGTGCTGATTGATTTTTGGACTTACTCCTGCATCAACTGTATCCGTACTTTACCTTATCTGAAAGCGTGGTATGCAAAATATCATGAAGATGGGTTGGTGATCATTGGTGTGCATTCACCTGAATTTGAGTTTGAAAAAGAGTTAAATAATGTGAAGGATGCGGTTGCTAGAGAGGGTATTCGCTATCCGGTGGCATTAGATAATCAATTTGTCACTTGGCAAAATTATAATAATCGTTATTGGCCAGCGCATTATTTGATCGATAAAAAGGGTAATGTGGTGTACACCCATTTTGGTGAAGGCGATTATGAAGTAACGGAAAGTAATATTCGGCATTTATTGGGGCTGAGAGGGCCGATGGTGGAGGGTATTGCAATGGAGCAGCATTTTTCCCTAGCACAAACACCAGAAACTTATTTAGGGTATGCTCGGGCTGAATACTTTTCTAGTCCTGAAGGGGTGGCGAAAGATGAAGTGGCACAATATTCTTTTCCGGCAGAATTGCCTCAAGATCATTGGGCGTTGCAAGGAGCTTGGAAAATCCTGCCTGATAAAATTGTAGCGGCAATAGCGAATGCGGCTATCAAAATTCACTTTTACGCGGCTAAGGTATTTATTGTGATGGGTAGTGAAACACATCAGCCGATTAAGGTGAGCTTATTATTAAATGATAAAGAAGTGAAAAATATCACGGTCAATTCCCCAACACTTTATCATGCAGTTGAATTGAGTCATGCGAATGAAGGTGTGCTGCAAGTGGTGACATCAGCACCTGATTTGGAAATTTATACATTTACGTTTGGTGAGTGATTTTTATTTAATACGTGGAGCTATGTAAAATGGATTTTTGACTACTATTTCTTCTTCACCCTTTTTCTGATCCTCCTTCAAGCGTTCTTTCGTTATTAGCCACTCAGCTTGTATTCGACGGATGTCTTTTTGATACCGCCATTTTTGTAAAATTAGATGATGAATCTTATTAAAAATATTTTCCATGTTATTAATTGCGCATACATTTTTACTGTATTTATAATTATATATTTTATAGGTTTTTTTTTCTTCTTTTGATGATGTTGACAATCTTTCTGCGTTATTTTTTTTCTCTTTTCTTGGTTTTTTCTCAAGCAATAATTTTTTTTGTAAATCAAGTTTATTGCCAATAATAAATTTTAATATTTTTGTTTCTGTATCAAGAGCGGTAATGGTTTTATCTAATGATTCTATTTTTTCAAAAGATTCTTTAAAAAGAAGATCGCAGCAATATAATATACAAATGTGATTTCCAGATAAATAGTTGGTAAGCATTTCATTTTCACATGCTTCAGGTACATCTAATATTTCTAGGCTAATTTTCTGATTAGCTACTATTATTGATTTTTTATGGAATTGGATAGAGTGAGTTTTTATATATTCAGAAGGCAGTTCCTTGTGAAGGTAATTGGATATTAATGTGGTTTTCCCAACACCAGGGCTGCCACAAACAAGTAATTGGACATGAAGGGTGGAGTTATTTTGATAGGGGTGTTTTCTATTAGAAAACATCGTATGGTATCCTTTCCTAAAAAACTCTTAAGTCTACCCTAAAGATAGCAAAATCAGAAGGCCCTACAACCGCCCCCACACAAACGTCCGTTTAAATGGATAAAACAACGGTGCCTCATTAGGAATCCGCGCTGCTATTTCCATCTTATATTGCACAAGAAACTTAGCGTAAGTCTCATTCGACAGCCGTTCTTTATAGACTGTTAACAAACTCCCTTTCACCCATTCCGTCACCTCATCCCGTGTCGCGAGCACATGAGGGTAAGCTTTCTGATAAACATCCTGTTCGCAAAATCCTAATTTGTATAATAATATTGCATACTTTTCTATTGGCAGCATTGATGTAAGAAAACGAAAATCCTTTAACTCTTCTTTAAAAGGAGATTGCTCTGCCATTTCAAACGCTATTTGATGCGCTGGCTGATCATGATTGGCTGGCATTTGAATGGCTAATTGCCCATGTTCGGATAGTAAAGAAGTTAAAAATGAAAATAACTTTTCATGCTCTGGAATCCACTGCAGCGCAGCGTTCGATAAAATGAGATCGAAGGGCCCCTCAATAGCAAATCGGTTGATATCACTTTGTAGAAAATGTAACGAATCACTTTCAAATTGTTTACTTTTTGCAAGCATACTTTCGGAGCTATCTATCCCGACCGTTTCTCTTGCCTTCAATCGCTCATGCGCCATTTTAGTGAGCTCGCCGGTGCCACAGCCTAAATCTAAAATTCTCATGTCATTTTTAGGTTGAACAAGGGTTAGTAAGTCAATGAAAGGCTGTGTGCGCTCATTTTTAAATTTCTCATATTGATTAACATTCCAGCCGCTTTTTTGCGTTTGCTTATCAGTCGTCATCGTCTATTTTCCTTTTTAAAAATCTTCGACACGTGTGACTTGATAAGCCGGTTCTTCATAAGGATGCGTTTCATGAAGCGCAGCGATGACATCGTTAATATAATTTTCTGCACAAACCATTTCTACTTTGTATTCTTCGATTTTTTTGATATGAAATTTTTCGCCAATAAAAGGATCGCTTCCTTCCATTGGTAAAAATTGTCCTTCACCCAATACTTGCCACGCACAGCAACTATAATCACCGATTTTTCCTGCGCCTGCTTTAAACATCGCATTTTTGACAAGCTCAGCGTGATCAATGGGGACATAAAAACAGATTTTGTACATTTTATTCACCTGCTATTTATTGATTCGGCATAATATCATAGTTTGATAAGACTGTAATCATATTGATCTTGCGGGCGAGTGTGGCAAGTGCTTAAATCCGGTTCTTCCATTGTTTTACTGAGTGCCAGGTAAGCTACTTGGGCTTTTTCATTAATGACTGCTTCTCGTGCATCTTTCATGTTGCCAAAAATAATCAGATGATCGTTTTTAGTTAAGTAATGACTCTTGCCTTGATATTTTATTTCTACACTATAACCACATAAATCATCAAGAGAATAAATAATGGCTGTTTTCACTTGCGGATTAATGTTAAGAGTTGCATGAGAGGACATTTTATTTCTCCTCGTTCTTAAAGATAAGCGCACTGTGACCTGGTAAATGCCAATTTCCTCGAGAGGAGGGGATGGTAAAACCTTCGCCACCATATTTGGGGTGATTACTCGACCAGTAAAATACCCATTTTGATTTTTCAGGTGGTGCGATTAAAGGTTCAGGAGCCGGATGAAAGAAAAAATCGTTACCAAAATTGATGATTAATAAGCGCTCTGTCTGCTCGCCAAAATAACGTAGCAAAAAAGCATCATTATTTATCACCGCTCCATCAATATAGGATAGTGAGCTCCCATTAAAAATAGCATCATGATGTCTTAATTGGATTAAATCTTTATGAAGTAGATAGGTTTCATTATGTTTTCTTTGCTCTAATTTGCAGGATAAAAAAGTTTTAATGTGCATAACCTCAGGGATATGACAATTTATTTCTTTTGCATGCAGGCTTGGAAATTGTTTTAAAAAATTGATTCGTCCTTCTTTTGTCATTTTTGCTGTTTCGCCTGTGTAGTCAGCAAAAAAAGTAAAGCGGCTTGAAGATGAAAATTCTTGTCCTTGAAATAATAAAGGAATTTGTGGAGAAAGAAGCAATAAGGTAGTCATGGCTCTCAGGTTGCCAGGATCAGCGATTTCATGAATACGTTTGCCGAAAAGTGAATTGGCAATTTGATCATGATTTTGTAAAAAATTGACAAAACAAGCAGGAGGAAAATCAAGAGAAGGCGTGCCGCGGCGTTTTTCCTGCCAATGATACCATTGGCCTTGATATAAAAATCCGTATTTAATAAGTGAAATAAATTCTTGGGGAGTTCCTTTGTAATCACAATAATAGGTTTCATTTTTTCCTGTCATTCTAACATGAGCAGCATGATGAAAATCGTCATTTAATAGCGCTTGTAATCCATAACCATTTTTTTCGATAGGCTTGATGAGTTTAGTATGTTGCGGTTCATTTTCAGCTATTAGAAAGATGGATTTATTTTCAAAATGAGTTTTAATAGTTGTGCTAATAACAGACAAGATATGACATCCAGAAGCATCATAAATGGCTTGTGAGGCGTCAATTCGAAAACCATCGAAATGAAATTCATGCAGCCAATAAATAATGTTAGTGAGAAAAAAAGCTCTCACGTTTTCAGCATTCTGATCAAAATTAATCGCTTTACCCCAATCTGTTTTGTAACAACGTGAGAAATAGCGATCGGAAAAGACATGTAAGTAGTTACCAGGGCCGATGTGGTTGTAGACAATATCCAAGATAACGCCGATTCCTAATTGATGCGCTTGATCAATAAACTGGCGCAAATCGTCAGGGTGGCCATATAAATGTGTAGGAGAAAAAAGATTTACTCCATCATATCCCCAGCCGAATTTCCCAGGAAACTCAGCGATGGGCATCATTTGAATGATCGTGATACCCAATTCTGCTAAGGCTTTTAATTCTTTTATGGCACTTAACCACGTGCCTTCTTGCGTAAACGTGCCAATGTGTATTTCGTAAATGACATGGCTTTGATGATGGATAATGCCCTTCCATTGAGCATCTGACCATTTGTGATGATAAGGATTAATTACTTGCGAGGGTCCTTGATGACCGAATGGCTGAAAGCGAGAAGCGGGGTCAGGGTATAAAGTGGAGTCATTGTCTAATTGGTAGAAATATAATGTGCCTTCTTTAGCTGAAGGAATGATAGCAGAGAAATAACCATTTCCTTCAGCATTTAAATAAACAGAAGGTTGATCTTCAAGGGTAAGCAAAACTTTTTCTCTGTTAGGTGCCCATACTCGAAAATAAATGCCATTATCTTGAATATTTGCGCCAATAGGTAATTGCTGAGTGACTAAGTTCATATACATTATTTTTATCTAAGAGTATGTCGCTA
>SCTP01000226.1 GCA_004322325.1 Gammaproteobacteria bacterium
CGGCATTAAACCCGATTTAGTGACTGACCAAACCAGCGCGCATGATCCACTTAATGGTTATTTGCCGCGTGGTTTCACGCTAGAACAAGCAGCCGAATTACGACGCACGGATCCTAAGCAGCTCATTCAACTGGCTAAACAATCTATTGCTATTCAAGTCAGTGCCATGTTGGAATTTCATCAACAAGGTATTCCTGTTTTTGACTATGGTAATAACATTCGTCAAATGGCAAAAGAAATGGGTGTGATGAATGCCTTTGATTTTCCCGGCTTTATTCCTGCTTATATTCGCCCTCTATTTTGCCGTGGTATTGGACCGTTTCGATGGGTAGCTTTATCCGGTGATCCTGAAGATATCTATCGCACGGATGAAAAAGTGAAAGAACTCTTGCCTACCAATTTTCATCTGCATCAATGGCTAGACATGGCGAGACAGCATATTCGCTTTCAAGGTTTACCAGCACGCATTTGTTGGCTAGGATTAGGTGATCGCGCACGCGTCGGTTTAGCATTTAATGACATGGTGAGAAAAGGCGAGTTAAAAGCCCCGATTGTGATTGGCCGCGATCACCTCGATTCCGGCTCGGTTGCCAGTCCTCATCGTGAAACGGAAAAAATGCAAGATGGTTCCGATGCGATTTCCGACTGGCCACTATTGAATGCCCTGCTTAATTGCGCCAGCGGTGCAACCTGGGTCAGCCTTCATCATGGCGGCGGTGTGGGCATGGGTTATTCACAACATGCGGGTGTCGCCATTGTTGCCGATGGCAGTGAGGCAGCCGCAAAGCGCTTGGAACGTGTCTTAACCAACGACCCTGCTTCCGGTGTGATGCGTCATGCCGATGCAGGTTATGAAGCTGCTCTGCAATGCGCCAGAGAACATCATTTAAAATTACCCATGGTAACCGAAGCATGATATTTGTATTGAATCCCGGTGAATTAAAATTAGCGGATTTTCGGCATTTATTAGATGAAACAACGACGCTTGAATTGCACGCTAATGCACAAGAGGCGATTCATGCTTCTGCCCAATTTATTCATCATGTGATTGAAAAAGGTCAAACTGTTTATGGTGTGAATACCGGATTTGGCGGGCTTGCTCATACCAAAATTAACACAGCTGAGCTTGCGTTATTACAACAAAATCTCGTGTTATCGCATGCAGCAGGAACGGGGGAATTATTCAGTGATCATGTTGTCCGACTTATTTTAGCGCTAAAAATAAATAGCCTAGCACGCGGTTTTTCAGGCGTCCGTTTACAATTGATTGAAGCCCTCATTCAATTATTCAATGCACGCGTTTATCCTTGCATTCCGTCACAAGGTTCTGTCGGTGCCTCGGGCGATTTAGCACCGCTTGCACACTTAAGCACGATCTTACTCGGCGTAGGGCACGCGCGTTATCAAGGCAAGATGATTCCAGCGGAAGAAGCACTTCATATCGCCCGTTTAAAACCGCTGCCGCTAGCGCCAAAAGAAGGCTTAGCGCTTTTAAACGGAACACAAGTTTCCACTGCATTAGCCATCATCGGCTTACTGGCCATGGAAAATCTTTTTGTGACAGCGCTTGCCACCGGAGCATTGACAGTCGATGCAGCGCGCGGCAGTGATCAACCTTTCGATGAACGCATCCAACGTGTACGAGGCCACGCAGGGCAAATTGAAGTAGCACGCCGCTTACGCGAATTACTGCAAAATAGTGCAATACGCCAATCCCATCGCGATTGCCTTAAAATTCAAGATCCTTATTCGTTACGCTGTCAACCTCAAGTCATGGGAGCTTGTTTAACTCAGCTTTGGTCTAACAGTGAGATCATTGTCACAGAATCCAATGCTGTCTCAGACAATCCACTGGTATTTACTGAGCAAAATGAAGTCATTTCTGGCGGCAATTTTCATGCAGAACCGATTGCCTTAGCGGCTGATGCGTTAGCCGTCAGCCTAGCAGAAATAGGGGCCTTATCAGAGCGGCGGATTGCGCTATTAATCGATCCTCATTTTAGTGGTTTACCTGCTTTTTTAGTGCCTCATCCCGGCGTGAATTCTGGATTTATGCTCGCCCACGTCACGGCTGCTTCTTTAGCAAGTGAAAATAAATCGCTTGCTCATCCTGCCAGTGTCGACAACCTTCCGACATCGGCGAATCAAGAAGATCATGTCAGTATGGCGACTTATGCAGCACGACGTTTATCGTGGATGGTGGAGAATGTCACTGGTATTCTGGCGATCGAATTATTAGCCGCGTGCCAAGGGATTGATTTGCTACGGCCATTACGTTCATCGCCTCGTTTAGAATCCATTCATCAACTCGTTCGAGATCACGTGGCCTTTTATGATAAAGACCGTTATTTCGCGCCTGATATTGAAAAAATTAAAGCAGTGATTCAAGCAGGAAAAATTCGTGATGAAATTAGCTAAACCGCTTCACATAATGATGACAATAAGGCTGCTTGCGATTTTTTTCGTAATAATCTTGATGATACGTTTCTGCGCGCCAAAAGGGACTCACGGGTAATAAGTGAGTGACCACTGCATAGCCTCGCTGCTTTAACTCAGTCATTAAGTGTAACGCCGTTTGTTTTTGTGCTTCGTCATAATAAAAAATCGCACTCTGATATTGCTCGCCATGATCAGGACCTTGGCCATCTGCTTGGGTTGGATCATGGATCTCGAAAAAATAACGAGCGAGTGCTTGATAATCGACTTGAGCAGGATCATAAATAACGCGAATGGCTTCGTAATGTCCTGTCGTTCCTGAAC
>SCTP01000227.1 GCA_004322325.1 Gammaproteobacteria bacterium
TTATCACTCCATCCTCATTGGGCTCATGATCCTCATTGCATTAATGATCGTGGCGATTAGTGTGGTCCTTTATCAACTTTTTAACAAACCCTTACCCGCTTTTTATGCGGCGACCCCCAATGGTCAGCGCATGACGTTAGCACCGAATGCGGATCCCAATCTTATGCCGGATACCTTATTAACCTGGGCAAGCAAAGCGGCCATCGCTGCTTATACGTTTGATTTTTATAATTACAATACGCAAGTCGCCGCCGTGAAGCCTTATTTTACGGATAGTGGATGGCAAGATTATCAGCGCTCAGTGAAGGATTTGCTGGACACCATTGTGGCACGACAATTATTTGTGAGCGGTGTGGTGGCAGGCACACCTGTGATTTCAAATCAAGGACCCTTGCCTGGAAAAGACTACGCCTGGCGCATACAAATTCCTTTTTTAGTGACGTATCAAAGTGCCAATACGACGAATAAGCGCAATTTTATTGTGATCATCAACATTGTACGCGTGCCAACCAATGTGAATCCGCAAGCGATCGGTATCGATCAATTTATCATGATATGAGGACGCCTTATGAATGCCCGTGATCCATTAAGTATTATTTTCGCGCGGAATGCGTTCTATCAGCGCTTGCATTTTCTAGTATTAGGCGCCTTAGCCTTATCGATTATCGTCAATGGGTTTTTAGTGTGGGCTTTATACTTTTTAATTAAAAATCCCTTTCAACCACTTTATTTTGCGACAGATTCCGTTGGACGCTTGATTCAGTTAGTTCCTGTTGATCAACCCAATATGAAAGTGGAAGAAGTCGCAGCGATTGCTGTGGAAGCAGTTCAAGCCGCCTACTCCTATGACTACGTGAATTATCGTGATCAATTACAGCGCGCTCAACGCTACTTCACCACTTATGGTTGGTCTTCTTACATGAAAGCCTTAACCGAATCCAATAACTTAGTGGCCATGACTAACCGCAAACAAATTGTCATCGCGCAAGTGGTGGGTGCACCTGAGCTTGTTGTGCAACGTATCTTAGCCGGTGCTTACGCATGGAAATTTAAGATGCCCGTGCTCATTACGTACTGGGAGCCGCCGTATGATAACAAATCAAAAGTGGTCAATGCGTTAGAGGTGAGCATTGTGCTTCAACGTCAACCCATCTTGCAAAGTTACAAAGGCGTGGGTGTCGTACAATTGATCGCGACCTTTGCCACAGCCGCCCCTGCTCAGCCGGGACAAATTTCCAGTTCGCCGACAGGATGAAAAATCATCCGTATTAGTATAATCTGATCAACAGTAGTAGCAGAAAGTTGAAACGGCATGGCTGAAGAATTACAAGTCGTCGAGATACGCGAAGATTTTTACCGAGACAGCTTCGGTAAAGTCATCCTTATTCTTTTGAGTGTGTGTGTGGCCATTGCTTTATTAGCGGCCTTATCCGGTTATCTCTACCTGACGAAACCCTCACCGGTGACCTTTGTCGTGGACAATGAATGGCGTGTCAAATCACCTGTGCCGATTGATCAACCCTATCTTTCTACTCCTGACTTGCTACAATGGACGAGTGATGCATTGCGCAAAGCATTTGTGTATGATTTTTATGAATACAATACACAGCTCAAAACGGCGTCACAGTATTTCACGGCAGATGGGTGGAAAGTATTTTTGGACCAATTGAATAGTTATGCAAGCTATAACGATGTTCAGGCGAAAAAATTGTTTGTGACAGCCACACCAGCCAGTGCACCGTTTATCTTGCAGCAGGGATTACTGTCAGGGAGATATGCTTGGTGGGTACAAATGCCGATCAATATTAATTATTATGCGGCTAATAACCAATTCAGCGCACGCACCTTGACCTTACAAGTGCTTGTTGTCAGGGTAGCGACAACAAATAACTTGAATGGGGTGGGGATTGATAACGTGATTGTGGCAAATCCGACGACGGCAGGGACGGGACAAACTACATGACGCATGTTTTTAAACGAACGATTTTATTTTTTCTCCTGACAAGCGTTTCCACCGCCTGGGCGCAAACTATCACACCACCTGCTGGCATCCCTCCTGAACAATTTCAACAATGGCTGCAAAACAATGGCTATGCGGCAGGTCAAACAAATAATGATACTTCTGCGCCACCGCCTTCCTCCGCTTACGAACAAGGTCAGCAGCAAATGCTCAATGCTGTTCCGCCGAATAGTCCTGACTCTAATCCAGAAGCGGCGGCTGCCTTCCAATCTATGTTGCAGCAAAATATGCCGCTCACGCCGCGGCAAGTGGTCCAGTTACATCAACAAATTGATATGTCCCAGCGTGCGGCGGCGATTCCAGCTAATATCCCGCCAAAACCTGTCTCGACCACTTTAATGGTGAACCTGGCACCTGGCACGACGCCTCCTGCTATTCGCTTAGCGCAAGGTTATGTTTCTTCTCTCGTTTTCGTCGATTCCACCGGCTCGCCTTGGCCGATTGCGGCATTTGATATTGGTAATCCTAAGGCGGTGAATATTCAATGGGATGGTAAGAGTAATATCATCATGTTACAAGCCGTCTCTACTTACAGTAACGGTGATATTGTCTTACGGCTTCTTGGCAATCCGACGCCAATTACGTTGGAATTAGTCTCTGGTCAACGCGTTGTCGATTATCGTGTGGATATTCACGTCTCTGGGATTGGCCCTAACTCTAAAGATTTACCCATCGGCAGTTCACTGCCGAGCAGTGCGAATCAACTCTTGCTAGGCGTTTTAGATGGTGTGGCACCAGCAGGTAGTAAGCCATTAACCGTACATGGCGCAGATGCACAAGCATGGCTGATGGTGGATAAAATATATCTTCGTACGCGATTTACCGTCTTATCACCCGGCTGGACCGACACCATGGTGAGCCCTGATGGTATGCACGCGTATGAACTTCCAAAAACCTCCTCCGTTTTAATATCACGTTACGGGGAGCCAGCTGAACTTAAGGTAGAGGGCTTCTAATGGCACTGGATTTTTCTAAATTCAATTTTAGCCGCATGGATGCTCGAACGCGTATTTTCTTTTTATTAGCATTTGTGATCAGCATTATTTTGTTGATTTATATTGCCTCGCGCTTTTTCGGAGGGAGTGAAGGAACCGGTGCTTCCCGTGTTGCCAGTGCACCGGTTGGGTTACAGTCCGTACAAGGTGGTACCTTAACACCGGAATATCGACGCGCCGTAGAGCAAGCGAATGTGCAGCGAGCTGAGCAAGCACAAATAACGGGCACGAGCGCTGTCCCAACCATGATCAATGTCGGACGACCTTCTGTTGGTGGCAGCCAATGTGTGATTTGTACCGAAGACCAAAATGATACGAAAAGCATGTTAGACGATTGGCTGCAACGTGGGCAGGTTTCTGCTGAGATCGCGAATCAGTTAAAACAATTAGCCGATAAAAATGTTTCCGTCGATGAGTATGCGGCTACCTTAGATCAGCTTGTCAAAGAAGGAAAACTGACACCTGAGCAAGCACGCCAATTACTCGAGCAATATAAAAAGCAACATGCCAATGCGCTTGCGCAAGAAAGTGCGAAGACCATGGATACCTTGATTAAGTCTGGTCAAGTGCCGCTCGGCGTAGCAAATGATTTGTTAGCAGCACAAAAAGCCGGTGTCTCTACCGCAGAATATGCAGGTAAGCTGCAAGATCTTGTTCAGCAGGGCAAGATTTCCCCTGCCATTGCGCAACAATTACTGGCGCAATATACGCAGCAACGGGCGCGTGAAGCAGCAAAAGATAATATCGCTGCGATTAATAAAATGGCAGCGAATGGTGAAATTACCGCCGAAGTAGCAAAAGAGTTAACAGACTTAGCGAATCGTGGCGCTTCAGTGGATGATTATGCCGCCGCATTACAACGCGATGTAGCGGCGGGTAAATTAACACCCGCTGCCGCAGCGAAATTACTCGATAATTATCGCAAACAAAAAACTACCTCGGGAACAGTGAACGAATTACTGAAGCAAGCAGAAGCAGAGGCGTATGGAGAAATTAATGATTTAGTGAAAGCAGGCAAAATGCCGCGCGAGGTAGGCGAGCAATTAACCAGTATGCTGAAGAAAGATGCCCCAGCGGATCAATATAAAGCGGCATTGATGCAATTCGTCCAGCAAAAACAAATCACACCCGAGATTGCGAAGCTAAAATGGGATGATTATCAAAAAGTAAGAGGATTAAGAGACGCTTCTCAACAGTTGGCAGCGTTACAAGGTAGAAATGTACCGGCTGGTGTGTATGCCGATGAATTAAAACGTATGGTACAAGCAGGGGTGATTACGCCAGAGCAAGCCGCCCAATTGATGAAAGAATACCAAGCGATGGCTGCTGCAGCGGCGGGTCCTGCGGGTGGGGGCGGTCCCACTACCTCGCAATTTGCTGCTTTGCAACAACGCGTACAGCAAGCAGCGGTGACGCAACCCGCTGCTGGGTTGACGGCCAATGAATTTGATGCGGCGCAAGTTCAAGCACAAGCGCACGCAGAAGATCAACGAAAAGCGCGCATTAGTGCTTTAGCCAATGCGATGTCAGGACAAGCGCAGCAATTAGTGACTTCCTGGCAGCCACCGGTGCAAGCTTACAAAGAAGGATCGGCCGCTTCTGCATTCGCCAAAGAGGGCGCGGGAGCTGCTGGCAAAGGAACCGACACGAAAGGCACCGCTGGACAAACGCCAGAGGGTGCAGCAACAGGTGCGCCGATCATTAAAGCGGGCTCTATTTTATTTGCGGTGTTGGATACGGCCGTTAACAGCGATTACCCTGATAGTCCTGTGATGGCAACGGTGGTGGAGGGTCCATTTAAAGGGGCGAAATTGTTAGGTAAGTTAACCACCGCGAAAAGTGTATCGGGACAATTGGATAGGATCAGTTTGAACTTTACCTTAATGGATATGGACCAATGGGATAAAACAAAGTCTGTCACGGGTTATGCAATTGACCCTGATACTGCTCGCACGGTGTTAGCAAGTTCCGTGGATTATCACTATATGCAACGTTTCGGTGCGATGATGGCCACCTCCTTCCTTCAAGGTTATGCCTCTGCCATTACTAATGCAGGAACGTCAACCACCGGTATTTTTGGTACCAGTACCACGCATCCAGATTTGAGTCCTAGCCAAAAATTGGCGGTAGCGCTGGGGCAGATGGGTCAAACAGTGGGGGCGGCTACCCAGAACTATATTAACCGGGCACCGACGGTAAGAGTGGATTCCGGTGTCGGTATCGGTATACTATTTATGGCAGATGTCACTTAAGAGTTTTTTAAGGGTATTAGCTTAAGAGAGAACTATACTAAAAGAAGGCTAAACAGGGAAAAAAACTAAAGGGGCGCATAAGATGTTGAATGATCGAGAAGAGCAGTACGAAAATCATGAGGAAAGTGAATACCACTTTTCTGATGAAGAGGTGAACTACGAGGTCGAAACGGAATCGCCAAAACCCGTTGTCGCAGCGGAACCGAAAGAGAGTATCGGGAGCCGGCTGACTCGATCGAAGCGCATGCTAATGAGTATAGGGGTTTTTGCGGTATTAGTTTTTGTGGTTTACAAAATGGTGACCCCAGCGACTTCACCCACCTCTCCTGCCGCCGGCATTGATTCGGCGATGGTAGCCCAACAAGCTCCGCAGCAAAAAATCCCCGTGAGTACCGCGCCAGCGGAAGCAGTTAAAACCTCACCGCCGCCACCTGCTCAAACGAATGTCATTAGCGTGCGCAGTGCGACGCCAGTGGTGAAACCGTCTGCACAAGTAGCAGCAACACCGAATACACCGCCGCCCGTTGCGGTGACACAACCACCGGCGCAAGCTACGCCGCAGCCGCAAGTGACGCAAGCAGCGCAATCCAATGTGAATACCTTGATGACAGAGAACCAAAAACTCATGGGGCAGTTGCAGACTGAGTATGCTCAAAAGCTGAATGATTACGCCGCGCAAAATAAACTCTTGCAAGATCAAGTGCAAGAATTAAATACGCGTATGGCCACGGTGGAAAGTGAAATGAACCAATTAATGCAAGTGCTCTCTCGTGTTGGTCAAACCCCGCCGCCCGCTGCACCCGCTGCCAGTGCCCCTCCTGCTGCTACTCCACCGGCCCAAGCGGATGCGACATCCCAACCTGACGTCAAACTGCCTTACAGTGTACAAGCGATTATTCCTGGTCGTGCTTGGTTACGTGCAGATAATGGCGAAACAGTCACGGTGGCAGAAGGCGATGTCATCAAAGATATTGGTCGAATCACGAAAATTGATCCGTATGATGGTGTAGTAGAAATTAATACGGGCAATAAAGTGGTCTCGTTATCCTATGGCAATGGAGTGTAGTGTTTAACCATGTAACAGCGAGGTGACGTGTATGTTACCGAAATGGCGAAATAACTTATCCACTGCTCATCGTCTCTTATGGTTTGCCATCTTGCTTACTTATGGCTTACCTGCTTATGCAGAACTGAAAGGAACCGTCACCGGTCTTTCCTTGCAGAATATGTTAGTGACGCTGGCCGCTCAAATTCCGCAACTCATGAGCATGGTGACAGCCATTGCGTATGTGCTGGGTTTTTATATGGTGATCATGGGCATTGTTGGTTTAAAGCATGCCGGTGAAATGCGATCCATGATGTCGCAGGAACATAGCTTAAAAGGACCGGTAATACTTTTAGCCATTGGTGCTTTGCTAATTTATCTCCCGACATCGGTCAATGTCGGCATGAGTACATTTTGGACCGACCCCAATCCGTATGGTTATAGCGAATATTCCGATGAATGGTCACAATTTATTAATGTTTGTTATTTGATTGTCCAATTCATTGGTACCATCGCTTTTATCCGCGGATTAATAGTATTATCACATACGGCAGACCGTGGGGCGCATGGTAGTTTTAGCAGAGGATTAACCTATATCATTGGCGGCGTTCTTTGTATTAATATCTATCAGACCGTGCAAGTAATTTTTGCTACCTTCGGGATAGGAGTGTCATAATAGGATGATTTATAACTTTTAAGGAGACAATGATGAAAAAGGTGCTTCTCGTTTTATTTACACTTTGTTGTTTTACCTTAGGCACAGCGGCATTCGCTATTTCAGGTATCGGTTCCGTGGCAACTCAAGTCACCACCAACATCAGTGCGATTGCCAAATTAGTCACAGCTGCTGCTTATGTCGCTGGGATGGCGTTTGCGGTGACAGGTATTGTCAAGTTCAAACAACATAAAGACCAACCAACCCAATATCCGATCAGTACACCGATTGCGTTTATTTTCATTGGCGCTGCATTGATTTTCGTTCCCTCGATTTTCAGTGTGTCAGGTCACACGTTGTTTGGAAGCAGCGGACAAGTGTCAAGCGTGTCAGGTCTTTCCTCATTTAGAACCTAATATGCATGAACTTAAACTGGCAGTGAATTTAGCAGGTTGGCGTATCTTTGTGCGACGTAAAGAAGATAAAGCATTCCTGCCAGTCGCCCAACGTGTTCTCGATCGTGATGTTTACACGTGTCAATATTGTGGTTTTCAGGCAAAAGAATTCCAAGAAATAGTGAATGCGGATGGGAATTACCTGAATAACACATCAAGCAATATGATGACAGCTTGCTGTTTTTGCACGCAGTGTTTATTTCTGCAAGCAGTCGGGCTCGATGAAATGGGCGGCGGCCAATTAATTTACTTGCCTGAAATTAGCCAGGCGGATTTAAACAGTTTTTGCCACGTACTTTTTTGTGCGATGGGCAATAACACCGGCTATCAAGACAGTGCTCAAGCGATTTATCGGAGTTTTAAGTTTCGTAGTCAGCTGATTGAAAATAAGTTTGGATCGGGAACGAGTAATCCTACGGTGTTAGGACAAATGTTAATCGAACGCCAAGCTCGTACTTCGACCAAAATGGCCGATGTCTTAAAAGACATGCGTTTGTTGCCCTCGCATACCAAATTCCGCGTGCAGTTAGAGGCATGGGCAGCAGCTGCATTGGAAGAGTTGGGAGCAGAAGAAGCCCAAGAAGGATAATGACATGCGAGATCGTACTTTCCTAGATCCGTTTCTAGATGGCATTGATGCTTTATTGGCATGGTTTAGTACGGAATTAAAACAGCCGATTGAATCGTATTGTGATTTAGAAACCGCCGAAGATACGCATACATTGGTCGCGCGAGATGGATCGTTGATTTCCGTGATTCGCGTGTTTGGGGTGACTAAGTTAGTGGGGCAAGAAGAATTTAATGCGATCCATCAAGGCTTAACCCAAAGTTTACAAGGTACCTTCAAGCGACCGGGGCATGTGCTGCAGGTTTATTTTGGCTATGATCGTGAAGCCGTTAAACCTGAAATTGAAGATATTCTTTCGCCTGCGCGTGCAACAGCTAAACGATTAAATTTGGAATTAGATGATTTATTCATTGAACGCGTCAATTATATTTCCAAGTACTGTGCCCGCGAAGAATTGTATTTTGTTTTATGGACACGGCCTTATTCTCTTTCGGATGAGCAGCTCAAACGTGCCCGCAAAGATAAACTGAATCTTGTGCGGGAGAATAGCATTCCTCCGATGAACAATGGCCAGAATCTGTTAGCTGCCATCCCTGATTTACGTGAATCCCATGCCTCTTTTGTGCGTTCCATTGTGACAGATTTGAATGCGTTAAGCGTATACAGTGAACTGCTCGAAGTTCACCAAGCGGTGTATGCGATGCGCTATTCAGCGGATCCTGAATTCACCTCAAAAGATTGGCGTGCGGTATTGCCGGGCGATAAAATTCCTATTCACGAAGCGCGGCCCTCGGCAAATGAATTATCGGGATTAATGTATCCGCCGCTTTCAAGGCAGATTTTTCCGCGTGATGCCATGGCACAAGATTTGCGCACGGTGCGCATTGGGGATCGTATTTATACCTCCGTGTTCATTGATCTTTTTCCGCAAGAATTAAAATCTTTTATTACGCTTTTTTCCCGCACCTTACCCACCCGTGTACCCTGGCGCATGTCATTTTTAATTGAAAGCAATGGCCTACCTATTTTGCGCTTTAAAGCCACCATGGCAGCTATTTTAGCTTTCTCCTCTGCGCAGAATGCATTGGTACATGATGCCACTAAGTTATTACGTGATATCGATGTGAATACAGACGATGCAGTGGTGAAGCTGCAAGTGAGTTTGGCGACGTGGGCACCTGAAGGGAATATCCGTTTATTACGCACACGCGCGGCTGAATTAGCCAAAGCGGTAGAAGGTTGGGGAACATGCGAAGTGTCCGAAGTATCGGGTGATGTATTTGCAGGCGCTGTATCCAGTTTGTTAGGCTTTAGTGCCAACAGCGTGGCCACGCCTTCAGTGGCACCGCTTTCGGATGTCATCTTTATGCTACCTTTCACACGTCCTGCTTCCGCGTGGGAATACGGTGCGATGTTATTACGCTCTCCTGATGGCAAACCCTGGCCTTATCAACCGGGTTCCGCGCAGCAAACCACGTGGATTGATCTCATGTATGCCCGGCCTGGTTCGGGTAAATCCGTGCTCTCGAATGCGATTAATCTCGCGCTTTGTTTATCAGGCGGTATCATGCGATTACCACGTATCGCTATTATTGATATCGGCCCTTCGAGCAGCGGATTAATTTCACTGATCAAAGAAGCTTTGCCGCCAGAGCATCGTCACTATGCGGCGCATTATCGTTTACGGATGACGCCGGAATATTCCATCAATCCATTTGATACGCAATTAGGCTGCCGTTTTCCCGCTCCGCAAGAACGTAGCTTCTTGGTTAACTTTATTACTCTATTAGCCACGCCACTGGGTGCTGAACGTCCTTACGACGGCGTATCGGATATGGCGGGGCTGATTGTGGATGAAATGTATAAATATCTGGCTGATACGGGTAAAGCCCATTTATACACACCAGGCATTGAAACCATTGTCGATGATATTTTATCCGAAATCGGTTTTGTCTTTGATGATCGCACGACCTGGTGGGAAGTGACGGATGCCTTATTTTTAGCAGGATTTCATCATGAAGCTTTGTTAGCGCAACGTTACGCTATGCCTTTACTAGCGGATGCGGCGGCAATTTGTCGTACGCAAGTGATTGAAGATTTATACGGTCAAGTGCGTGCGCCGACGGGTGAGCCGTTAATCCAAGCATTTAGTCGTATGATTTCTGCCGCTGTGCGTGAATATCCCATATTATCGAACGTAACGAAATTTGATATTGGTGATGCCCGCGTTGTGTCGCTTGACTTAGACGAAGTCGCGAAAAGTGGTGGCGATGCCGCAGAACGTCAGACAGCTGTCATGTACATGCTGGCGCGTTATGCGTTAGCACGTCATTATTATCTGACTGAAGATGGTTTAGGTGATATTCCGGATGCGTATCGTGAATATCATCGAACCCGTGTTTCAGAGATTCGTGAAGATGCGAAGCGGATTGTTTATGACGAATTCCATCGTACGTCGAAAGCACGAGCGGTACGTGATCAAGTGATTTTAGACATGCGTGAAGGACGCAAATGGAATGTACAAATTGCGCTTATTTCACAATCACTGGATGACTTTGATCCGGTGATGGTCGAATTTGCCACGTCTATTTTCATCATGGATGCAGGTCCTGAGCAAGCGATCAAACGATCGACGGAAATATTTGGTTTGTCTGAGACTGCGCGTATTGCATTAAAGACCCGTGTGCATGGTCCACGCGAAGGTGGTGCGACTTTTCTAGCGCAATTTTCTACGAAAGCGGGAATGAATACGCAGTTGTTGACGAATACATTAGGGCCGATTGAATTGTGGTCTTTTAGTACGACGGCAGAAGATGCACGTTTGCGTAATAAGCTGTATCAAAAACTAGGACCTAAAGAAGCACGTCGTTTGTTGGGGAATTTGTTTCCGTCTGGTTCAGTGAAGAAATTAATCGAAGAGCGGTTAGCTACACTCAAAGAGCAGGTTGGTTTCATTGAAGAAGGATCGAACTTAAGTGTCGTCGACCAGCTCTTAGCGGAAATTTTGGAAGCGTATTCGCGCAATCCGGATGTAAAAAGTTTATCAAAGTAGAAGTTAATGAGATTTTTTAACGCAATAACAAAAATTTCTAAAGCAGCTTATTTTGTTGCGTTCATGACATTCCTCATGCGAGCGGGGCAATTCATGTCCTTGCCCTTTTTAGCTATCTATCTCACTCGGGAAGGATTATTCACAGCTGGTCAAATTGGCATTATTCTAGGTATCTCTGGCTTTGTTTTGAGCATTACCGGATTAATTAATGGTATTTATGTTGATCGTAACTCTCATCGAAATGCTCTCATTGTTGCATTATTTTTATCTGGCTTTTGCTATTTTGGATTTGCGTTTTCGACGCATGTATTTTATGGTCTTTTGCTGCTGAATGCTGCACTAGGTTGGTTTCGCTCTTTAATAGAGATTAGTGTTGTCACCATGCTGGTGCAACATACCAAACCTGAAAATTTAAGTTATGCACATAGCGCGAGATTTATCGGCGCAAATTTAGGTGTTGTTCTAGGCCCATTGATTGGTGGAATCATGGCAACGCAGCAATCATTGTTAATATTTTTTATTGCGGGTGCTATTCATATCGGTCTTGGCGTAACCATGTGTTTCTATCGAGAAATGCCAAAAACAGCAGAAGCATATCAATCTAAAGCACCAGCATGGGGTCATTTTCGGGAAATTTTTAAAGAAAAGATTTTAATAAATATAATGATCATTAATTTAATTCTTTGGACCGTGTATGCTCAACTTGATACAACCATCCCACAATATCTAGCGAGGACAGGGGAAAATCCAGCGGTTTTATTTAGTACCATGATGGTAATCAACGCATTAATTTGCATAATTTTTCAACCTTTCATTTTGCGATGGGCAGAACTTACTTCACTCAGAATAAGTGCCATTATTGGATGTAGTATGTTTACAATAGCATTTTTATTAATTAGTATTTGTCCGACACCAATAGGCATGATAATATCTGTCGCTATCATGAGAGATCGGAAGA
>SCTP01000228.1 GCA_004322325.1 Gammaproteobacteria bacterium
ACCTGCCCGCGTTGTTTAGGACAAGGGACCATTCGTGGTATTGAATCGTTAAGCCTTTCTATTATGCGCATTATTGAAGAAGAAGCGCTCAAAGAAAATACGGCGCAAGTTCGTGCTATTTTACCGACTGAAATTGCCGCTTATCTGTTAAATGAAAAACGACAAGCAATTATTGATATTGAAAAACGTCAAAGCGTCTCTGTCATGATTGTCCCCAGTGCTCATCTGCTGACGCCGCAATATGAAGTGGAACGGATTCGTTTCTCTGATATCACGGAAAAAGATGAAAAATTAGCCAGCTACAAATACGCTATTAAACCGGAAGTCACAACGCAAACAGCTTCTGCACCGGTACAAAAAGCACATCAAGAACCCGCTATTAAAAGTGTGCCTGTAGAAGAAGCACCCGCTGCACCAGCGACCGTCACACAACTACAGCATATTTCAAAAAGCCGAGGGGAACCGGGTATCATCAAAAAACTGTTCACCTTCTTGTTCGAGAAAAAAGAACCACCTAAAGCAGCAACAGAAGACACTTCTTCCTCCTTCAGACGACCCAACCGCACGCGTCCTGCATCGGGAGGACGATACAAAGGTCGTCATCGTCATCGGGATAATAGAGGGGAGTATCGCGGTCGCAGAGATCGTGGTGGTGATCGTAATCGAGGAGGACAAGGCAATACTTATCGAAACTACGATAATCGTCCTCGTGAAGCACAAGCTCCATCCGATAATCAACAGACAAACTACGTACCGCCACAACCGCTTGAAGAGCCTGTGCAATTACCAGTGCCACAAGTGATCTCTCTTCCTCCAACGCCTGATCGTGAACGTGAAGAAGTCATGCAGCCAGCGGCTAACAGCGATACCACCATGCAACCTTCTCAGCCGACAGAAGAAAGAAAACCGCGTCCACGCTTCAAGCCTCGTCATCGTCATGGTAGACGTGGTGGCAAACCCAATCGCGGAGAGAAACGTCAGCCGCTAGCAGGTGAAGATATGTATAGCGATGGCGGCGGTAAAAAAAGTAGTGGGGAGTAACGCTACTCCTCACTTTCCAATCGCCGTGCCCTTGTTTCTAGCATCACGGGAATGTCATTAATAACTGGATAAGCCAATCGATCAAATCGGCAAATTAATTCATGATTGGCTTGATCATATAGCAATTCCCCTTTGCAAACCGGGCATGCTAGTATTTCGAGTAATGTTTTATCCATTAGTTACTACCTTAAAAAATTAAAGATGTTACTTGGAAGCAAAACCCATGACAACTTATCCATTTAATTTTAGTAGGGTTCATCCTTCATGGAAAGAATGCCTGCATCGAGGATTATCTCACGTCGATCCTACCTATCTAAACAAACTCGCACAATCCACTGATTGGCTACCAGGCCCCGATAACATCTTCAACGCTTTTTCCCAGCCGCTTGATCATGTTCACTACGTCTTATTTGGCGAATCACCTTATCCACGACGCGAATCAGCGAATGGTTATGCTTTCTGGGATGCGGCAGTCAAAGAACTCTGGTCACCCACTGGCTTAAGTAAAAAAGTGAATCGCGCTACCTCACTGCGAAATATTTTTAAAATGTTATTAATCGCTGAAGGATTACTCAACCCCTCACACTCTGGGCAAGAAGAGATCGCTAAAATTAATAAATCATCCCTTGTTAAAACGAATGATGATTTTTTTCATCATCTGTTAAAAAAAGGCTTTCTTCTCTTAAACGCCACGTTAGTATTACAACCGCATGGCTCACCTCAACAAGATGCCCGTGCGTGGTATCCTTTTACGCGAGAAATCTTATTTTGCTTATTAAATAAACAATCTCAAATGAAATTTATTTTACTCGGCCGCATTGCCCACACTATTGATCAACTGATTAACCATCAACCTCATCTGGAAAAACTCCATGCCGAACACCCTTATAACTGTTCTTTTATTACCAACTTCAAGGTCATTGATTTTTTTAGACCCTTGCACTTACTAAGACAGCCATAAACTCAACATTTGCCATACTTTATTAAAAAAGATAAAGTTATATACATCAGTTATGAGGAAACTATATGCGCATACTTCTGGTCGAAGATGATGAGTTACTCGGTGAAGGAACGCGTAAAGGTTTAACCCAAGATGGTTATACTGTTGATTGGGTCAAAGATGGCACACTGGCTGATCAAGCCTTAAAAACAGAAAAATTTGATTTGGTGGTACTCGATTTAGGCCTGCCTAAGCTCCCTGGTATCACCGTCTTACAAAACATGCGAGAACGCGGCGATACCACGCCCGTGCTCATTCTCACAGCAAGAGAATCCATTGAAGACCGCGTGCTTGGCTTAGATAGCGGCGCAGATGACTACCTCACGAAACCCTTTGATCTCCACGAACTATTAGCCCGTCTGCGTGCCTTGCAGCGACGTTTCGCTGGTGCTCGCGCCGCTCCTATCCTGGTTCATGGCGAGATTTCGCTCGATCCGGCGTCGCATGTGGTCTTGTATAAAAACGAACCCATCAACTTGTCGCGACGAGAGTTTGCCTTATTGCATGTTTTATTGGAAAATGCTGGCCGCGTCTTATCCCGCGAGCATCTTACTCAGTCATTATATGGTTGGGGAGAAGAAGTCGACAGTAATGCGCTTGAAGTTCACGTCCATAACCTTCGCAAACGGTTTGGTCAGGATTTCATCCGCACAGTACGCGGCATTGGTTACACGATAGAGAAAAGTAAAGATCAAAAATGATCAGATCGATCAAGTATTTTCTTATCATCAGCTTACTACTCAGCATTACCGTGGCGTCGGCGATCAATGCTATTGGTAATTATTTACTGGATCAAAAAGTGATCCAGCCTTACTTAGATGCCCAGCTGATTAGAGCTTCTTCTTTAATTGGGTTATTAAATCAATCAGCCACCCCTAATAGCATTGAAGCAAAAGGCGATATCATCAATTACCTGTTACGAAGTCAGCCTATGACAGGGCAAGTCTTTCTTTTTCAGATTTGGAAAGATGACAAGTTATTGATGCATTCTCCCAATTACCCGGGTGTGATGCTCAAAAACGCGCCGTATGGTTTCAGTGATAGGAAAATTAATGGCAATGAATGGCGAGTTTATAGCGTCTACGATCCTAAAGGTGGCCTGAAAGTCATTGTCGCGGAATTGTACAACCTACGCCGCGAGCTTGCCAATGACATTGCCCGCAGCAATGCCAACGCATTACTCATCACCTACCCTGTGTTTGGCATCTTAATCTGGTTCATTATCAGCATTGCCTTACGTTCTATTTCACGGGTCACCACGGAAATTTCCAACCGAGCTTCCACTTATCTTGAACCCGTGCAACTGACCGAGATTCCCAATGAAATTAAACCCCTGGTGGCTGAACTGAATCAGCTCTTCATTCGGCTTAAACTGGCTTTTGAACGCAATAAGCGCTTTGCCGCCGATGCTGCCCACGAACTCCGCACGCCGCTTGCTGCGCTCAAAACAAACGCCCAAGTCGCCTTAAAGGCAGATAACGAGGCAGACCGAAATAAAGCCCTGCAAAAAGTGATAGAAAGTGTCGACCGCAGTTCACACGTGGTCGCCCAGTTACTGACGTTAAGCCGGCTGGATGAAGAAGACGTCCTCACGGACTTAAAGCTGATGGATTTACATAAGCTAGCCATTGAAATTATCGCTTATTTAGCCCCTCATGCCTTAGAAAAAGACATTGAAATCGAACTCGCTCCCCCGCCTGCGGACGTGATCGTCCTTGGCAATGATACCGCCATTGGTATTCTCATCCGCAACGTAGTCGATAATGCCATCCGCTACACGCCACCCAAGGGGGAAGTTAACGTCTCCATTGTGGATACCGGCACGCAAATCATCTTCCGCGTGGTGGATACCGGCCCGGGTGTGCCCATCGAACTGCGAGAACGGGTATTTGAGCGTTTTTACCGCATCTTAGGCACCAAAGCCTCGGGAAGTGGCTTGGGCCTTGCCATTGTTAGCCAGATTGCCGCTTTACATCATGCCGAAATTTACCTCGCTACCCCACCAAATGGCATTGGATTGCAATTCGATGTAGCATTTCCGAAGCATCCTGCTTAGAATGGGCATTCTTATGAATTTTGGGGTTTTAGCAACCGTATGTTAAAACGATTATTACCACGCCAGGAAAGCTTTTTTCAGTTATTTCAACGAGCAGCGGATAAATTGCTCTTAGCTTCTATTGAGTTCTCTAACTTATTGCAGCATCTTGATCATCAGCAGCACTATGTGGATCTGATTGCCAAGCACGAAGAAGAAGCGGATCAAATTGCTCATACTAATTTTGAACTATTACATCGGACATTCATCACACCGTTTGACCGTCACGATATTCATCAACTGACGAGCAGCTTAGATGACATCATCGACCTGATTAATCGCATTGCTCAGCGGTTTCCTTTTTATCAACTAAAAAGTGTGCCGGAAGAAGCGATTCAATTATCACAGCTCAGTGCGGAAGCGGCGGCTTATCTTAAAGAAGCTGTTTATTGTCTGCCATCATTAAATAAGTCAGCTGTGATTTTTAAGCATTGCGATGAGATTAACCATGTAGAAAGCAAAGCGCATAAAGTCGTCTTAGCGGGTGAAAAAAAACTTTTTATGGACGAACAAGATTTCAAGCAATTTTTTAAGTTGAAAGAAATCTATAGCCATACCAAGTTAGTCATCAATCGCTGTCAAGATGTGGCTAATATTTTAAAAGGCATTGTGCTCGAGTACTCATGATATGGAATCATCAATTACGCTTGTTATTATCACCATCGTATTAGCGCTTTTTTTTGATTTTTTAAATGGCTTCCATGATGCCGCTAATTCGATTGCAGCCATTGTCTCAACGCGCGTATTAAAACCGCATTGGGCGGTGATGTATGCTGCATTTTTTAATTTTATTGCCTTTTTATTTTTTGGTGTGCATGTCGCTACCACGATTGGTGTGGGGTTAATTGATCCAAGTGTGATGACAACAGAAGTGATTCTTTCTGCATTACTCGGTGCGATCTGTTGGAATATCTTTACTTGGCTAGTAGGATTGCCTTCCAGCTCCTCACATGCCTTGATCGGCGGCTTGTTAGGCGCCAGCATTGTACATGCCGGAATGAAGCCATTGAACTGGATAGGTATTTCCAAAGTATTGCTCGCCATTGTGATTTCTCCGTTACTCGGCATGCTCATGGGCATGATATTGATGGTGTTAACGGCACGCATTTTTTTCTATTCTAATCCTCATCGCATTGAAGGATGGTTCCGCAGATTACAATTGGCATCTTCTGCTTTTATTAGTCTTGGGCATGGTAGCAATGATGCACAAAAAACCATGGGTATTATTGCGATGTTGCTTTTTTCATCGCATCTGCTAGGCGATCACTTTTATGTTCCTACTTGGGTGGTGATTGTGTGTAATTTTGTTATTGCACTTGGCACTATTTTTGGTGGGTGGCGTATTGTGAAAACGATGGGGATGAAAATTACGAAATTAAAACCAGTGAGTGGCTTTTGCTCTGATACAGCAAGTGCGCTGACGTTAGCGCTGGCGACGGTGCTTGGTATTCCTGTCTCGACAACGCATACGGTCACGGGAGCGATTATTGGGGTGGGATCGTTGAATGGCTTTTCTGCGGTACGCTGGGGTGTGGCGAAGAATATTGTGTGGGCGTGGATTTTAACGATTCCGGCATCGGGGACGGTGGCAGCGGTAGTTTGGTTGCTGTTGCGACTTTAAATCCCGCGACCTATTCAAGTCGCGGGAGGAAGTTACAGTTTATAGCCCATGGCCATAATTGGAATTAAAAACAGCATCATGATCAGGTTTCTCAGGTTTAGTAGGTTTACTTCCCCAAAGTTTTCCCATAAAGCTTGTTTTTGGTTTTTCCGTAGTAATAGCAGGCTTGTTAGAAAATAAATTAGTAATAAATTCCAATGGTGCAGCATTTTTATAGGTATCAGGTTTTTGGCTCGTTATTCTATCAAGCGGGGTGGTATCAAACGAATCGGATACGACAACAAAAGCATTTGCTCCCTTACATACACTCATATTCGTCAGCGAGTGGTGTATATCAACATTAAAAACCTGAATTTGTTCGCCATTTAGATTAAAAGAAATACCATCAAAAGAAAATTTATTTTTATCTTTATCCTTAATTTGAGTATTCAGATTATTGATAAATTCATCTCTCTTTTCTTTTGAACCTACTATAATTACTTTTTTCATATCATTTTCCTTATTATTAAAATTAAGCGGATAGTTTAGTCAGAATAAGCTTAATATGCTAAACTTTATTTACAGGCATATTTTTGAGAATATATCTCCATGAAACTAAAACAAAAATTCTCCTACTTGCCCGATGGAACGGTTGATATCACTACATGGATAGAAAAAATACAAAATACTCATCACCTCAATGAGACAGCCCTTCTCGCTCATACCTGTACATTAACTCAGCAACTCACCCAAGGACTCACCACGTTTTACGGTCAACCGTGTTTGGAGCAAGGATTAGAAGTCGCCGAAATTATTTTAGAGCTTAAACTAGATCAAGAAACCGCTGCCGCCGGTATCATCAGCAGCGCCACCTCCCTCACACCACCCATGTTAGAGAAAATTCGAAAAGAACTGGGCGATAACGTGGCTAAACTTATCACCGGTGTGCAGCAAATGGAAATGATTCAGAAATGGCAACAGCAACAAGCCCGTGACGTCACACAAATAGACAAAATGCGCAAAATGATTCTGGCGATGGCAACCGATATCCGTGTCGTCATCATCAAACTCGCTGAACGTCTGTGCTTAATGCGCGGCATTAAAGCGATTCCACCCGATGAACGAAAACGTTTCGCTCAAGCTATTTTAGATATTTATGCCCCGCTGGCTAATCGTTTAGGTATCGGGCAATTAAAATGGGAATTAGAAGATTTAGCCTTCCACTACCTGGATCCCACCACTTATAAAATCATCGCAAAATTCCTGGCTGAACGCCGCGTGGATCGTGAAGCTAATATTCATCGTTTAGTCGCTAATCTGAAAGAAAAATTACAATCCACCCATATTCAAGCAGAAGTCACAGGCCGCGCGAAACATATTTATAGCATTTATTTAAAAGCCAATCGCAAAGAAGTCACGTATGAAGATATTTATGATCAAAGTGCCGTCAGAATTTTAGTACCTGATATTAAAGATTGTTATGAAGCATTAAGTATTGTGCATAGCTTATGGCAACCGATAGAAGCAGAATTCGATGACTACATTGCTAATCCCAAACCAAATGGCTATCGCTCTATTCATACGGCTGTTATTGGTGAAAATGGTAAGCATTTTGAAATTCAAATTCGTACGCATACCATGCACGAAGAAGCAGAACG
>SCTP01000229.1 GCA_004322325.1 Gammaproteobacteria bacterium
TAGGGGTGAAATGGATTGAATTTGATGTGATGCAAACGGCAGATGGTATGCCGATTATTTTTCACGATGAATTATTAGATCGCACGAGTAATGGTCGTGGCATCGTAGCGCAGTTTCCTTAGGCGTATTTACGAACGCTAGATGTTGGAACTTGGTTTGATGCGCGCTTTTCAGGTGAGCGTATTCCTTCCTTACAACACGTGATGGAATTTCTTAATAACACTTGCATGGCTGCGAATGTGGAACTGAAACCATTGCCGGGGCAAGAAGAAACTTTTGTTTTACGTGTTTTAAAAGAAATGGCGCCGTGTCTTGCGGAAAATAAAGTGACGCTATTATTTTCGAGTTTTTCTATCGAAACATTACGGATATTACGAGAGCACGCTCCTCATTGTCTCATGGGTTTATTATTAGAAACATGGCTGCCGGATTGGCAAGCGGTTTGTCAATCATTGCAATGTACTTCTGTGCATGTGAACCATGAAATCATGACACGTGAGGCGGCGCGTGAGATAAAAGCGATGGGTAAAATGCTATTGTGTTATACCGTTAATCAGCCCCTGCGTGCGCTGGAACTTTATTCATGGGGTGTGGATGCTGTGTTTAGTGATGTCCCTGATCAAATCATGAAGGCATTCTCATCATGAAGTTGATATAATTGGTTTATTCAATCATCAGACTAGGAAGCGATTATGGCAAACATGAATTGGGTTGATTATGCGATTCTAGGCGTCTTCTTTTTATCCACTTTAGCTGGTTTTGGTCGTGGTTTTGTTAAAGAAATGATTTCCCTGAGCACATTGATCGCTGCCTTTTTTGTTGCTTCCAAGTTTTCAAACTCACTTGCCGCCTCGTTTGCTAGCTCCTCCACTGTGCAAAATGCGATGGGGGGCATGGGCGATACGATGGGACAAGTGGCGTCTCAATCTGTTCCTTATGTGGCTTTAGGTGTCAGTTTTCTCGTGTTGTTTGTGGGAACGATTATCTTTGGTTCCTTGATTGGTTTTTTTATCAATATGGCTTTTCAAGCCGGCATTTTAGGGATAGGGAATCGTCTACTAGGGGCGATTTTTGGTCTGGCGCGTGGTTTTATTATTAACTTGGTATTGGTGTTTATTGTGCAATTGACACCGGCGAGTGAGCACGCCAGTTGGCAGCAATCGCAAATGGTGCACACGCTTCAGCCTTCTGTGCAGTGGTTAAATGGGATTGTTTCTCCTGGTTTGGCGCATCTTAAAGCCACCGTGGGGCAGCAGCTGCAAGGGGTGGGGTCGCAGGTGCAGGATGTGTCGAATATTTATCAGGGGTTTCAGAAATAATAGAGGTTTTTATTCGAGAAATTGAAAATGCTTCTATCGCTACAATTAAATGAAGAGTGATTTGATCTCACTTTTAAACAAAATAAAAAAAATTCGAGGTTCATGCAAAATGGTTATTATCTTCTTAGACATTGATGGCGTACTCTTATCTGAACAAGCCTCGCATGCGATTCGTTATAAATTCAAAGAAAATGGACATTCTACTGTTCATGCTGAGTGCATTAAGGGTTTTGATCAAGAGGCGCTTAATAATCTAAATCACTTGATTACTATTATTGAATGCAATGGCCACGAAGCTGGTATTGTCATATCCAGTGATTGGAGGCTGAATCATTCAGTCTATGAGCTGATCGAGATGTTTCAATTGCATGCTTTTTCTCGCAAAATTGTTGGCAAAACAGTTGATCGGTTGCCTGATAACTATGATTTGGAGAGAGGGCAAAAAATTAAAGCTTGGCTAAGTGAACATAAACACTGGAATATAACTCAGCCTATCATCCTTGATGACAATAAATTTGATATTCCCACTCTATTTCCAACTCATTTTGTGCACTGTACTAAGGGTGTTTTTTCAAGGAAAAATGTAGATACCGCTATTTCTATTTTTCATTCGCGTACCGAATTGGCAAGTGATCTTAAAGTGAAGCCTGTCTTCATTAATGCAGGCGCTATTGCAGCTGTAAAAGAGGGGCGCTTAGATAGTCTCACTCAATTAATTAGTTTATGGCCTGAACTCGTAAACCAAAAAGATGCGTGCGAACAAACGCCTATACTGTTGGCAGCTAGGTATGGACATACTAAGATGGTTGAATATCTGATAAGTCAGCGTGCGGATCTTCATGCTACTACTCAGGTTGTGGGTAATAAACACCATCCTCATCACAATCGTACGCCTTTACACTGGGCAGCTGAAAACGGGCATTATGAAATTATTTCCCTGCTTATTAAAGCAGGTGCAGTAATCGATTCTCCTTCAGGGGGCATGAAGCTTCAACCTATGCACCTCGCTGCGACAGAAGGGCACCTAAGGTGTCTCCAGATGTTAATTGGCGATATGCCTGAACGCGCCAACCAAAAAGATGCCTACCATCAATCTCCTTTATTATGGGCAGCGGTAGAGGGGCGGGCTGAAATTGTTCAATATTTAATAAGTATAGGTGCTGATTTTAATGCGGCAACTCAGATGATGTATGATAAAGAGCATGATCATCATAATCGCACGCCTTTAGACTGGGCAATTAGAAATGAGTATAGTGAAGTGGCTTTAATATTAATAGAGGCAGGTGCAATTCTTGATACTTCTTCAGGAAAAATGGGGCTTCAATCTATTCACCGCGCTGCGCAAGAAGGGCTTTTAGATGTTATCAAGCTTCTCATTGAAAAAAGACCCGATCTATTGGACCAAGTAGATTTGTGCGGAAAAACACCTTTATATTGGGCTGTTAGAAATGATCATAGCGCCATTATTGATTTTCTCTTAAAGAAAAATGCTTCTGTCGATAAAGTTTGGGAAGCGGCATTTCACAATAAAAACGTTGTAATAGGAGCAAAATTGTATAGCTACGTTGGTATGATCTCTGATCTTGCTCTATCACAAATGGTAAACACACAGCAAGGTTGTGAGTTTATTCTAGCACTCGGTCCTACACTCAAAGACGAGAGTAAACAAATATTTCTTCAACAAATGGTTACTCATGCGATTGGAATGAACAATAGCGAATTCTTTCATTTTTTACTTAATTGGGGAGTATATGGTGATCATCATATTATCTCTGATGATGTTAAGAAAAAACGTTCGTATTTATTAAAGTTTGTATCAAAACTGATTGATGAAGCGAAAGATCCTAGTTATTTAGTTGATCTGATCAATAATTTATTTAAGATGGAAATAAGCGCACCCTCGCTAATATTGCGGCAAGGGATAAGCATTATGGACTACAGATGGAATCAACAAGATGTTTCGCATGGCTGGATAAAGCTAGTGATGCGGGCCAATAAAAAAATACTAGAGATGGCGCGTGATGGAGCAGTAGAAATGAATGATGAAAAAATAAAAATATTTTTAAATACTCCAACAACACGGCCGATATCATTTTTTTCTGCTAAAAGTGCTGTTGAAAAATATGAGAAAATAAAAAGTAATCAGCAATTTAAACAAGCAAATCCATCAATTTATTAACTGCCATCTTTTCCAACGCCTGCTGATCATGAAACAGCGCGGATATTTCTCGCACTCTCTCTTGCGGATAATGCGTCGCCATATTTTCTTCGAATTTTTTATACAACAGTGGAATCCCTTCTTCTCGACGCCGACGATGACCAATAGGATACTCTACCATGACTTTTTCTGTTTTCGTTCCATCTTTAAAAAAGATTTGAATCGCATTCGCTATCGATCGTTTTTCGGGGTCTAAATAATCTTTAGAAAATTGCGGATCTTCTTGTACTGTCATTTTTCCACGTAATTGATCAATGCGCGGATCGTTAGCAAAATCGTCTTCGTAATAATCTGCTTTAAGATTGCCATGGAGGAGGGCAACAGCGACCATGTATTGCAAACAGTGATCACGATCAGCTGGATTATACAGCGGGCCGGATTTGCTGATAATTCTCACAGCAGATTCCTGTGTAGTGAGTTCGATTTTTTCAATCGTATCTAGCTTATTGTTTAGGTGGGGATGCAATTGAATCGCACATTCTACGGCTGTCTGCGCATGAAACTCAGCTGGGAAAGAGATTTTAAATAAAACATTTTCCATTACATACGTACCAAACGATCTCGCTAATCGCAGTGATTGACCGTGTAAAATAGCATCGTTAAATCCCCATTTTTTAACACTCAACACACTGGGATAGCCTATTTCACCTTGCATCGTTAACCAAGCTAACCTCACGGCGCGGCTTGTCGCATCTCCCGCCGCCCACGATTTGCGCGGCCCTGCATTTGGTGCATGCCGATAAGTGCGCAAGCACGCACCATCTAGCCATGCTTGTGATAAAGCATCGATAATTTGCTCGCGTGAACCGCCTAATAAGTGCATAGCCACAGCAGTCGACGCAATTTTCACTAAAATAACATGATCAAAACCCAAACGATTAAAGCCATTCTCCAACGCCAAAATACCTTGGATTTCATGCGCTTTAATCATGGCAGAAAGAACATCTTTGACTACCAAAGGTTCTTTTCCTTCAGCCAATTGCTTACGACTCATGTAATCGGCAACCGCTAAAATGGCACCTAAATTATCAGAAGGATGACCCCATTCTGCAGCAAGCCACGTATCGTTGAAATCTAACCAGCGTACCATGGCGCCAATGTTAAAAGCCGCTAAGATAGGATCTAACATAAAATTCGTACCTGGCACACGTGCACCGACAGGAACAAATGTTCCCGGAATAATCGGCCCTAATAATTTGGTGCAGGCGGGATATTGTAAAGCAAGAATCGCACAGCCTAAGGTATCCATTAAGCAATAACGCGCGGTAGTATAGGCCAAATCACTTGATAATGATTTGTTTGCAACATAATCTGCAATCGAAACTAATTCAGCATCTGCATGGGGACGAATATTTTCATCTACAGTGTTATGTAACGCCATCATGTATTATCCTCGGTCTTGTATGGGTGGAAATGGACGAGGGGCAGGGCCCACGTACGCTGCTTCAGGTCGAATGAGGCGATTATTAGCCCGCTGCTCAAAAATATGTGCACTCCAGCCGCTTAATCGTGACATGACAAAAAGCGGAGTGAATAAAGGCGTAGGAATGCCACAGAAGTGATAAGCGGTAGCACTATAGAAATCTAAATTAGGAAATAATTTCTTTTCTTCCCACATCACTTTCTCAATGGCTTCTGATACGGCAAAAAGATAACCATCGCGAGCTTGCATCGAGAGTTTTTGCGACCAGGCTTTAATGATATCAGAGCGAGGATCGGATTTTTTATAAACGCGATGCCCAAATCCCATGATTTTCACTTTATCTGCCAGCATTTCACGGATACCTTTTTCGGCTTGCTCCAGCGTTTTAAATTGCGTGATAAGATGCATCGCTTCTTCATTTGCACCACCGTGCAAAGGACCGCGGAGGGTGCCAATGGCGGAAACAATCGCAGAGTAAAAATCAGAACCAGTGGAGGTGGTAACGCGGGCGGCAAAAGTGGAGGCATTGAATTCGTGTTCTGCATAAAGAATTAAGGAGACATCTAAGCAGCGCCGCATATCTTCTTCTGGTTTTTTGCCGTGTAATAATTGCAGAAAATAACCTGCTGTGGTTTGTTCTTCGCTACTCCATGGTTCAATACGTTTATTATGACGATGAAATTGGTACCAATAGAGCAACATCGTGGGGACACAAGCGATTAACCGATCGGCAATGTGATGATCAGTATATTGTGCAGATTCTGATTCTAACGTGCCCAGCATGGAAACACTGGTGCGCAATACTTCCATGGGATGTGCAGAGCCAGGCATATTTTCTAATAGCAGTTTGACTTCATTAGGTAGTCGGCGCAGCTTTACCAATTGATCACGATACGCTTGCAATTGGGGCGCGGTAGGCAATTCACCGTAAACGAGCAAATAAGCTACTTCTTCGAAGGTGGAATGTTTTGCTAAATCGTGAATATCGTAGCCTCGATAAGTTAAACCGACACCTTCTTTGCCGACGGTGGAGATTGCTGTTTCTCCAACCAGAACACCTTCAAGTCCGCGCGTTGTGACTGTCATTTTTCTTTTCCTTGTGCGAAAAGTTCATCTAGTTTCTGTTCATATTGATGATAATGTAACACATCATACAATTGTTCACGTGTTTGCATTTCGGGAAGCAAGGGACGCTGCGTTCCTTGAGCACGAATCGTATTATAGACTTTCAGAGCGGTCGCACTCATTGCGCGAAATGCGCTTAGTGGGTAAAGAATTAATTGCACGCCTACTTGTTGTAATTCATCGCGCATAAAAAGGGGAGTGACACCAAATTCGGTGATATTTGCCAAAATCGGCACGCTGCAAGCATGGGTAACGGTACGGAATTGATCAAGGGTAGTGGCACCTTCGAAAAAAATCATATCGGCACCCACTTCTACATAACGATGAATACGCTCAATTGTTTTTTCTAACCCTTCGATCGCTAACGCGTCTGTCCGGGCCATCACCACAAAGTTTTTGTTCGATTTGGCATCAAGGGCGGATTTAATTCGGTCACACATTTCCTCCGTCTCGACCAATTCTTTTTTAGGCCGATGCCCGCAGCGCTTGGCTTGAACTTGGTCTTCGATATGAGCACCCGCTGCGCCAGCTTTGATCAAGGTTTTGATAGCGCGAGCGATGTTAAAAACGGAACCCCAGCCTGTATCAATATCGACCAAGAGGGGGAGGTCACAGATATCAGTGATGCGGAAGACATCGTCAGCGACGTTGCATAAGTTTGTTATACCCAAATCCGGCATGCCATACGAGGCAGCGGCTACGCCACCGCCTGAAAGGTAAATTGCGCGATAGCCTGCTTGCTGGGCGAGAAGGGCGGTATAAGCATTAATCGTACCCACGATTTGCAGGGGGTTTTCTTCGGAAAGCGCTTGCCATAACCCAGGACGTTCCATTTACTCATGCTCCATTAGCATAAACATTGACATCAAAGGGGATAATGTAGAACGATTTCTCACTCCCCGGGACGGGCTCGAACCGCCGACCCAGTGGTTAACAGCCACTTGCTCTACCGACTGAGCTACCGGGGAATGGTGCTATTAAGTGACGAGAATACTAATATTGGTTTTTCTAATCGTCAATAGAATTTTTTGTTATTTGCGAAATATTTATGAGGGGTTGGTCAGGGTTTGAGCAGTTTTTTTTCCTCATCTATAAGCACACTCGCATTAATACAAAGCGTGAGGTCTATTTCCTTCATCAAAGAAGTTATCTTATATATACTTTCCGTCGCTTTTAGCTTCTCTTTTTCATTTTCTAACTGTTCTTGATGGTTATTGTATAGTCCCTCGAAAAAATGGATGGCTAACAATTTTTTACGGTATGTCTTGTAATATTCATAAATATTTGCTCGACAATTATTGTGGTTACATGCGTCCAAAATGATCATGATAAACGTAAACCACTTATCGCTAATAGGTGTTTCTTCCTCATATGCTTTGATTACCGCAGCAAGTAATTTTTTAATTATTTCATCATTTTCTATTGTTTCAATTATTCTTGCTTGTGTAGCATTGGATTTTTTTATTTTTATTTCTTTTAAATAATTATTTAAATAATTTTGGTAAAATGGAGAAGATTTTTCTTTTGAAGGCAAAGAATGGATAGGTGAGAAAGCAATTATTTTTGATACATTTT
>SCTP01000230.1 GCA_004322325.1 Gammaproteobacteria bacterium
GGCTCAGCAAAAAGGCGCTCACCATGCCTGATACCACTAAGGCATGGTGAATTGAAGAAATAGAATGAAAATGATACCAAGCTATCAAGTAGAGAAAAGGCGAAACAGATTGAGCATGATGTGTCCTCATGAAAAAAAAGAGGGCGCTACTGATCCAATTCCATAGAAATAGAGTCACACTTGTCAAAAAAGTCCATTTAAGAAAATTTTGATTCATATTGGCTTTGCCTCTGCATAATAAATATCTGATACTTCACGATAGGTACGATTTCCCTCTGTTCTTCTTTTTAATTGAACGATGATATCAATAACGGTGTGTAAATCTTCTAAAATGTCGTCACGTGTTAAATTGGTACCATTTAACTTCACCATGTGAACCAGGCGCATAAAAGCAACGTACGGTGAAGAAGCATGAACACTCGAGAGAGAACCATCATGACCGGTTGCTGTGGCATGAATAAAATCCGCTGCTTCTGCGCCACGTAATTCGCCCATAATGATACGATCAGGACGGATACGTAGTGAGGCTTGAATCAAGTCTTGCATGGTCACGTTAGCCACCCCTTGCAAGCCTTTGGAGGTAAACAAAGGGGTATGCAAACGATGGAATGGTTTCAATTCTGGCACATCTTCAAGTGTCACTAAATGCTCATGAGAAGGTATCGATTTTAAACACGCATTCAAAAAAGTCGTTTTACCTGTACTGGTTGCCCCTGATATTAAAATATTCTTTTTTTTCTTAACAGCGAGTTTTAAAAATTCAATCATCCTCTTTTCTTGAAATAACTCGATCAACTCCCCCTCCTCTTTATTTGACGGTTGATGCTGGCGATGAGAAGCGATATAGCAGCAGCTTACATTCGAAAAAGCATTCAAGTCTGCATAGTCATCAAGTGAAATATTCTCAATCGTCTGCTTACGGATGCTAATGAGCATACGATCGGGCGAAATGGCCGGCGGAAGTATCACTTGAATGCGGTGCCCACTAGGTAATTGGCCCGATAATAAGGGTTCTTTCTCACTTAGCCGTTGCCCAGAATAGCGAGCTATCAAGTTCGATAGTCCCATAAGATGACGCATCGTCAGTAATTTATTTTCTTTTTCTTCAAAAAACCCTTTTCGTTCAATGAAAACGCCTTCGGGGCGATTGATCAAAATTTCACTGATCGCTTCATCCTGCATCAGCTCATCCAAAGGTTTTAAATATTCTTCTAATGCCAGTGTATTGGGAAGCATAATGATCCTTATCGCGTTGTAAGTGCCGAATAAAAATCTAAATCCCTTGCCACAAATACACTGATTGGCTTTCCTTGATTAATGTAAAGCGTCGGGTTAATCACCCCTCTTGACCGCAATGTATTTTGGGCTGTTTGAGCAAAACTATCAGCTAATGCCTCTCGATAGGCTGAGGCAGAATTAAATTGATCTTGGGCATCGACCCCTATATTGGCTGCGCCTGCACCGATAATGCTTAAAAGCGAAGCATTACCAAACTGCTCTATGAAGTGATGATCAATGGAATCCGCCCCTATTCCCGCTCCCCCTAATGTATCCGTACCCGGTGAATTGATTTGGATACTGATATGATCAGGTCTAATGACACGCTGCCATATCACAAATACACGCTGCTGCCCTTGAGAAATAGCATTGGTATACTGTCCGATCAAGCGTGACCCCTTTGGAAGCAACACGAGTGAGCCATCTTCTGAATAAATATCTTCTGAGGTGACAGCTCTTATCATACCAGGCAAATCAGATGCAATACGCGCCTCCAAGGTCGCCGTAATCATGGTACCTTGAGCCAGTGTTGTTTCTGGATGTTCCATGCGTGTTGCCGTCGCTGTTGGCGTGCTGCTATCACTCACGTGAGACATAAACTGGGTATTGGCATCTCCTCCTCCATTACCGCCTAATACACCGTTATTGCTCTGGGATGCGTTTACTTGATTAGTCGCTTGCGAGGCGCCTGTGGTTCCTGATGAAGAATAGACTGTCGTCGATGCGACCATGCGCATTTTTTCAAGTTTTTCTGCTTCTTCATTTTCCCTATGATCGATGGCAATAGCAGTTTGTTGGGTCGCTATATCCGATTTAATTTGATTGATCTCTTGTTGAATTGGTGACAGCTGAGGTGCAGCCACATTGGTGGCGGTCGATGTATCCTCTTCCGGTGGCTTGATATCTACTTTTGAAAAATGACGGAAGTATAAACCGCCTAATACGAGCGAGACTGACACGACCAAAAATAATCGGGCTTGCCACTTTTTAGCATTAGAAATGGTGACTACCGGCGTAGCAGAAGATGTTGATGATACGTTATCATTTTTAAACATAACCATCCTCCTAATTTAATCTAAAGCTATCGTTATAGACCGTTGTGACATCTTCGCCATTACGAAGGGTATATTGATGCCGAACACCCTGAACAAAGACATAATCACCTTCAACACGAAAATTAACGAGTGATTCATTTTGATGGCGATCCACGGCAAAAATAGCAGGAACAACGCTATGTTTAGGAAATTTAAAAATAGTGAAGGTACCGTTATCCACCGCTTGAATCGGTGCAATGTTCTTTGAGCCATAAAATGAATAATCGTAATTCCATCGTACTGCGTCACCAGCAGTATTGCCTAAAAATGTCCGTTGTAATTGGTTGATTTCTCCTTCAAATTCCGCTTTTTCTTCGTCAGGGTACCGAAATTGAAG